>NZ_JAGGZH010000152.1 GCF_021162145.1 Thermotoga sp. | reverse complement strand
TATCCCTTACATCAGACCTGCCCTGATAGTTTTGGGGCTGATGTCATTTTTAGGGTACTGGAACACGTTTTTGTGGGCCCTACTGGTCCTCAGTTCACCTGAAAAGTTCACACTTCCAATAGCCCTCGTTCGTTTCAACGCAGGATGGGGTGATCCCTACAGAGGAATAGGAACGCTCATGGCCGGTGCGTTCATTTCCGTGGCGCCTGTTCTTGTGATTTTCATCGTCTTCAGAAAGTATCTCATGCGGGGAATTTACCTGGGATCCGTTGGGAAAGAGTGAACTGTGGGGTGAAAGAATGTCAAAGTTTTTTGTTGGGTTGTTTTTGATGCTCTCTCTCCTTCTTGTCGGAGAAGTTCAGCATGTGTTGACAATTGACTTTTCTCAGCAGGGGCCAGAAATACCAGAAACACTCTATGGAATATTCTTCGAGGACATAAATCACGCAGTCGATGGAGGACTTTACGTGGAACTTGTGAGAAACAGATCGTTCGAGCAGGAAACCAGAAGGTACGAAGGGTGGAAAATCGAAAGAGGCGATTCTGTGAAATCTTCAATAGAAGAAACACACTCCCTCAATGGAAACAACACTCGCTACCTTGAGATGAAGTTTTTCGAAACCGATAGAGCGACTCTCACAAACCTGGGCTACGGTGGAATTGTGGTGATTCAGGGTCAGGAATACACCTTCTCTATTTACCTCAGTGGAGATTTCACCGGAACGATCACCACAATGGTCGTTGACGATGACGAGGTTCTGGCTTCAGGAAGTATCTTGCTTCATCAACCAGTCGGTGACTGGAAAAAATACACATTGAATCTCATCCCCACGAAGACATCCACTGATTCGAGGCTCTCGATTTCCATCTTTGGCAGCGGAACTCTCAGAATCGACATGGTTTCTCTGATGCCCAAGAAGAACTGGAGTGGCATGAGAGAGGACCTCTTGGGAATGATCGAGGACCTCAAGCCGGGTTTCATGAGGTTTCCAGGTGGATGCCTGGTTCAGGGAAACACCCTAGAAAACGCGTACCGATGGAAGGAAAGTATTGGCCCAATTGAACAGAGAAAGACAAAATGGAATTTCTGGGGGTACTATCAGACACTTGGTATCGGTTTTTACGAATATTTACTCCTCTGTGAAAAACTGGGAGCAGAACCTGTTCCCATATTCAATCCCGGAATATCTTTCCAGATAGAATCACCAGAATACGCCTCCGAGGAGGAACTCAAAGAATGGATTCAGGACGTTCTGGATTTCCTCGAGTTTGCCAACGGTGCAACAGACACATACTGGGGAGGCGTCAGAGCGTCTCTTGGTCATCCGGAGCCTTTCAACGTGAAATACATTGGTGTTGGCAATGAAAACTGGGGACCGAGGTACTGGGAGAATTTCGAAAAATTTAGAAAAGCGATCAAAGAAAAATACCCCGACGTGAAGATAATCTTCAGCGGGCCGCCGTCCTACGAAGGAACCGGCTTCAAACAAGCGTGGCGCTGGGCAAGAGAGAACAACGTGGAAATCTTTGACGAACACATCTACGCTTCACCGGAGTGGATGCTGGCAAACACCGATAGATACAACAGATACAACAGAAGCGGTCCGAAGGTTATGCTCGGAGAATATGCAGCGCACACAGATAGAAGGAGAAACAACTGGTGGGCAGCGCTCGCTGAGGCAGCTTTTCTGACAGGTGTGGAGAGGAACTCAGATGTTGTTATCATGGCTTCTTACGCTCCCTTGTTCAACAGAGTGGATTGGTCACAGTGGATACCGGATCTGATCTGGTTCGATGGCAGCAGGGTCTTCGGTACTCCAAGTTACTATGTTCAAAAGGTTTTCAGTGAGAATAGAGGAGATGTGGTGATTCACTCTGAACTCACTAACGAGGAGTACAGGATGTTTGGTTATAGGTACAAACATCTCTACCATGTAGTAACGTATGATGAAAAATCCAGGGAACTAATTATAAAGGTCGTCAATCCCTGGCCAGAAGATAGAACCGTGCATCTGGATATTAAGGGAATTGCCGTTGAAGAGACAGGCAAGGAGATCTTCCTTACTGGTGATCCAAAGGATGAGAACAATTTCGATGAACTCAATATCGTTCCAAAAGAGAGGGTAATAACTGGTCTCAACACTTCCTTTGAATACACCTTTAAAGCCCACACGGTGACCATCTTGAGGTTGAGGGTGAAAGAATGAGGTGGGTTGCGGTGATTCTCTGTTTTTCTACACTGATTCTGGGAAGTGAATTTGTCTTTGATCTTTCCCAGACGAGTGGAACTCTCGGCTTTGGAGCAGTTGGTGCCCACTACGCCCTCTCCGAACCGGATGTTCCGACTGTTATTTCACTGATTCCCATAAAGGTGAGAACGGTGAACCAGAAACCACCGAGGGGACTTCAGCATCCCGGTGCTGATGCCTTCAGGGTCATGGAAAGCTTCGTAGAGGTAGGTGGAAGTTATCTCCAGGTTTATCTTCAGGATATCTATCTACACTGGCCGTACGAAAAGAATCCAGATAACAACAGAGACTACGTTCCGGATGACTATCTCGAGAAGGTGAGAAAATCTGTTCAGACCATGGAAACTCTACCCTACAAAGACAGAATCGTCTACGTTCCCTTCAACGAACCCGATGCGATCTGGTATGGAGGCCTCTTTTGGTCTACCAAGAGAATGAAAGAGTTCTTCACTGCGTGGAAGACTGTTTACAACGAAATAAAAAAGATAGCGCCAGACGCGAAAATAGCAGGGCCGAACACGACCACCTACGATCCGAGGTTCATGGAAAGATTCCTTGAGTTCTGTCTACAGGAAAATTGCCTGCCGGATCTGATCACCTGGCACGAACTGAACCTCATGGATGTGGAAGCAGGACATGCCTATTATCAGCATCTTCGAAAAATCGAAAAAGAACTTGGAATTGAGCCACTACCGATCTGTATCAACGAATACGCCCTTGGAAAAGAACTCTCCGTTCCTGGAAGACTTGTAAAATGGCTTGCCAGGTTGGAACAATCAAGAATAGATGGATGTCTTGCATACTGGCACGCTGCAGGAAATTTCTCCGGTCTTGTGGAGGGAAACGTCCCGAATGGTGCGTGGTGGTTGTTCAGAGAATACGTGAGCATGTCCGGAGAATTGATCGCGGCATCGCCGAGTTACACATCGATCTCCACACTGGCTGTGTACGATCAAAACACAAAAACTCTGAAAGTTCTTCTTGGTGGTGACGATCAGAAGGAATTCACTCTCACGTTCAAAAACGTTCCTTTTGAGAAAGAAGCCTACTATGAGGTCTGGGAGGTCGAATGGTCTGGTTACACGGGGATCTATACCTCCCCGGATCTTTTGTTAAAAGGCTACACGGAAGTTCAAAACAGTGTGCTATCTCTTACACTTCGCGATTTGAACGAGATGTCCGCTTATCTTGTTGTTGTGAGGGAAGATGAAGGTGTTCGATCCTTGTATCAACCTGGTTGGAAGTGGAGGAAGGAAGCGGAAGAGGCTTTTCTTGAAAACTGCACGGTGGAAATCCACGGAGGAGGGAACAACCCACCTTACTCTGGAGGAAAGATGGTGTTCTTCGACAATCCAAAGAGCGCTCTTTCCTTCGATGTTGAAGTACCAGGGGGCGGTTTGTATCTCCTCGAGATATGGTACGTGAATGGGAACAGAAGAACTGTGAAGTATGAAATGAAAATCGATGACAAAACTTTCGAGATGGATTTCCCCCCTACACTATCTGGCAGCTATGTTGGAAAGATGGAGATGGTTGTTCAGCTTGAGAAAGGAACACACACGATGAAGATACTCAAAGAAGACAATTCACCGAGTATAGGCATAGACCGCATAGATTTGAGGCTCTATTCGAAAGAAAAGGAGATTTTGATAAGAGATCATCTGGTGTCAGCGAATGGTATCTTCGAAGGCGATAGGATCACGTTGAAAAAAGACGAGGAAGTTGAGTTCTTTGTTGTAGTGGAAGAAGATGGTTATTATTCAGTGAAGATGAACGGTGATGATCTTAACCAGTTTGAGGTGGAAGTCAACCGCTCTGCAAAGAAGAATGTGGCTGGCTGCCAGTTTACCGTGTTCCTCCAGAGGGGAGTGAACCTGATAAAATTGAAGAATCTTTCCGACAGCACGATGATGCTGAGTTCCGCTGTGCTGGTAAAAACGGATGGTGACCTCAAAACCTACGAAGCAGAAGAGGGTAGTTTAATAGGGAACGTTCGGGTGGAAAGGTCGGACTGCGCCTCTTCTGGTAGGTTCGTCACCGGAATAGGAAGAGGGAAAGAAAATGCCCTTGAGATGAAGTTCTACGTACCCAAAGATGGCTACTACTCCTTTGTCATTCGCTACAGTAACGAAGAAACACTGGGTACCCACGCCTACAACCTCAACGTGGTCGACAGATACTGTAGATTGATCGTCGACGGACAGGAAAGAGATCTCTTTTTCAGGTACACCGGGGGAATAGATGGCTTTTCCACCAAGGTTCTTTACCTTTATCTGAACGAGGGTGATCATACCGTGAGATTCGAAAATCCGAACACCGAGGTTTCACCGGCAAATGTGTCCGTGTACGGTCCCAATATAGACAGTATCTCAATAACACCAACTTTTGTGGAGTGAGGAGGGAAAGGAGTATGGCCTACAGAATCGTTGTCGATCCAAAGAAAGTTGTTAAACCGATCAGCAGACACATTTATGGTCATTTCACAGAACACCTGGGAAGGTGTATCTACGGAGGAATCTACGAAGAAGGTTCACCGCTCTCAGATGAGAGAGGTTTCAGAAAGGACGTACTGGAAGCGGTGAAGAGGATAAAAGTTCCAAATCTGAGATGGCCAGGTGGAAACTTTGCATCGAACTACCACTGGGAGGATGGTATAGGACCGAAGAATCAGAGGCCTGTCAGATTCGACCTTGCATGGCAGCAGGAAGAACCAAACAGGTTTGGAACGGACGAATTCATTGAATACTGTCGCGAGATAGGAGCAGAACCCTACATCTGTATCAATATGGGAACAGGAACACTCGATGAAGCTCTTCACTGGCTCGAATACTGCAATGGAAAAGGGAACACCTACTACGCTCAGCTCAGAAGAAAATACGGTCATCCAGAACCCTATAACGTGAAATTCTGGGGAATAGGAAACGAGATGTGGGGTGAATGGCAGGTAGGTCACATGACAGCGGATGAGTACGCTCGAGCGGCCAAAGAATACACGAAATGGATGAAGGTTTTCGATCCGACCATCAAGGTGATCGCCGTCGGCTGTGATGACCCCATCTGGAATTTGAAGGTTCTTCAGGAAGCAGGGGATGTGATCGATTACATATCCTATCACTTCTACACAGGGTCCGACGATTATTACGAAACGGTCTCCACAGTCTACCTCCTCAAAGAGAGACTCATCGGAGTGAAGAAACTCATCGACACGATCGAGGTTGCAAGGAAGAGAGGAGTAAAGATCGCCCTGGACGAATGGAACGTATGGTACAGGGAGTCCAACAACAAACTCGAGGAGCCCTACGACCTCAAGGATGGTATCTTCGCATGTGGGGTACTTGTACTCCTTCAGAAGATGAGTGACATAGTGCCGCTTGCCAACCTCGCACAACTTGTGAACGCTCTTGGTGCCATACACACGGAGAAAAATGGCCTCGTACTCACACCTGTGTACAAAGCGTTTGAACTCATCGTGAATCATTCTGGCGAAAAACTTGTGAAAACGTACGTTGAAACAGAGACTTACAGCGTAGAGGGAGTCATGTTCATCAACAAGATGCCCTTTTCCGTTGAAAACGTTCCTTTCCTGGATGCAGCTGCCTCCATCTCAGAAGATGGCAAAAAGCTCTTCATAGCCGTTGTAAATTACAAGAAAGAAGATGCCCTGAAAGTTCCGATCAGAGTGGAAGGTCTGGGACAAAAGAAAGCCGCAGTCTATACACTCACTGGGCCGGATGTGAACGCAAGGAACACCATGGAAAATCCAAACATCGTTGATATCACCTCTGAGACCATCACAGTTGACACCGAATTTGAATATACTTTTAAACCTTTCTCTTGCAGTGTGATTGAGATAGAATTGGAGTAGAGAAAACCGCTTTCAGGAGGAGAAAAGAATGAACTATTTGACATGCCATATTGAGAAGGAGTTCTTCGGAACAACATCCGAAGGGATACCCGCTCATCAGTACACACTCATAAACAAGAACAGCGCGATGGTGAAGATAATCACTTACGGTGCGATAGTGAGGGAACTATGGGTGCCAGATAGAACTGGCACCCTTTCTGATGTTGTCTTGGGATTCGATACGCTACAGGAATACGAAGAAAAGAATCCAAACTACTTCTTTGGAGCGATTGTAGGAAGATACGCAAACAGGATTGCTTACGGTCGCTTTTCGATAGATGGCGTAACGTATCAACTTGCCCTGAACGACGGTGATCGACCGAACGCCCTCCACGGTGGTGTGAAAGGATTCTACACAAGAGTTTTCAAAGCCATTCCTATGAAAACGCCCAGGGGACCTTCTCTTGTTCTGAAGCATTTCAGTCACGATGGTGAGGAAGGCTATCCCGGAAATCTGGATCTCACCGTTATTTACACCCTTACAAACGAAAATGAACTGAGGATAGAATATCGTGCAACCACGGATAAGCCAACCGTCGTGAACCTCACCCATCATTCTTACTTCAACCTCTCAGGTGAAGGAACGATACTTGATCACGATCTCATGATAAACGCAGATCGTTATACCCCCGTCGATGAGAACCTCATACCCACGGGAGAGATCGCACCGGTCAAAGGAACGCCTTACGATCTGAGATCTTTCAGGAAACTGGGGGATGCGATCGAACCGTTGAAAACCTCTCCAACCAAGGGATTCGACATAAATTACATCCTGAACGGTGAAGATGGAAAGCTGAAGCTCGCAGCTGTTCTAAGGGATGGGAAATCTGGCAGGAGAATGGAAGTCTACACAACAGAGCCCGGTCTTCAGCTCTACACAGGGAATTTCCTTGATGTAAAAGGAAAGAATGGTTGCTATTACAGACCATACTCCGGCTTGTGCCTAGAAGCCCAGCACTTTCCCGATTCTCCGAATCATCCGAACTTTCCAAGTGCCATATTGAGGCCTGGGGAAGAATACAGGCAGGTTACTGTTTACAGATTTTCGGTGGAGGACTAAGAGAAGAGAGCTGGGAGGATAAGATCTTCTTACATGAGAAATTCTGACCGTAGTTTACCTATAAAGGAGGTAAGGCCATGTACGAAAAGGAAAGAAAAGAACTCTATGATGCCCACATGGTGCTGGAAAAATACGGTCTTGTTGCTTACACGAGCGGAAACGTGAGTATGCGAATTGGTGAACACGTTCTGATAAAGCCTTCCGGTGTTCCCTACACTATCTTGAAACCGGAGGATTTCGTTGTGGTGGATCTGGAAGGAAATGTGATAGAGGGTGAGAAAAAACCATCTGTTGACACGGCCACTCATCTGTATCTTTACAAACACCTCGATTGGGCAAGATCAGTGATCCATACCCACTCCACGTTCGCAATGGTGTGGGCGATCCTGGAAAGATCTATACCTGTTCTCTGCACTGCCCACGCAGACGTGTTTGGTGAGGAGATTCCCCTGACGGAGTATGCTCCCGTGGGTTCCGAGGCAATTGGGAAAGCCGTTTTAAAAGTGATAGGAAAATCCGGTGCAGTTCTTCTCAGAAAGCACGGTGTAATGGTCGTTGGTACTTCTGTAGAAGACGCTGTGAAGAAGGCCATTTTCCTAGAGGAGGTTGCAAAGGCGGCCTACTTTGCAACGCTTGCAGGCAAACCTGTTCCTTTGCCTCCCGACGAGGTTGATCGTCTTTATAATCAGTACCATACCAAATACGGGCAGAAGTGAGGGGGGAGAACATGTATCTCATTGGAAGCGATATAGGAACACAGGGAACAAAGTCTGTTATCGTGAACGAAAAGGGTGAAGTACTTGCAGAAGCCTTCAGGGAGTACGAGGTGATCACACCAAGACCTAATTGGGCAGAGCAGTGGCCGGATGTGTGGGTGAAAGCAGTCTTCGAGACGGTAAAAGAAGTGGTGGAAAAGTCCGGGATTCCGAAGAAAGAGATAGCCGGTATCGCTATAAGTGGACTCTACGGGGGATCCGGCATACCCGTTGACAGGAACATGCAACCTTTGAGACCCTGTCTGATTTGGATGGACAGAAGAGCGGTGAAAGAAACAGAATGGGTGAAACAGAACGTTCCCAAGGAAAAACTCTTTGAGATCACAGGAAACTATGTGGACTCTTATTTTGGCTTCACCAAGATCATGTGGATCAGAAACAACGAACCTGAGATATGGAAAAGAATTTACAAATTCATCACTCCCAAAGACTACGTGATCTACCAGATGACAGGAGAGATCGTCATAGACTACTCTTCTGCAGGAAACCTGGGTGGAGTCTTCGACATCAGAAAGCTCAGCTGGTCAAAAGAGATGTGCGATGTACTTGGGATTCCGATCGAGTTTCTGCCAGAAAGAATCGTAAAATCTTCGGACGTGGTTGGAAAGGTGACAAAAGAAGCCTCCAAGTTGTGTGGGCTCCTTGAAGGAACACCCGTGGTTGCGGGAGGTATAGACGCTCCTGTTGCGCAGCTTTCTGCTGGGGCCCTCGAAGAAGGAGAGCACGTTGCAATGGTAGGAACATCCACCTGCTGGGGGACCGTGCATGATGGATCCAAACTTGCTTTTGGTCTTGTGAACTATCCGTACGTGGTCTACGATACCGAAAGGATCTACACGTTCGGAGGGTCTGCCACAACAGGAGCACTTGCAAGGTGGTTCAAGGAGCAATTTGGCGAGAGTGAAACGATAGTTGGTGAAAGAACGGGAATATCACCGTACCAACTCTTCGATAAAGAGGTGAAGGACATTCCCGCCGGAAGTGAGGGTATTGTTGTTCTTCCCTATTTCATGGGTGAGAGATCTCCAATCTGGGATCCCACGGCAAGAGGAGTGTTCTTCGGCGTTACACTCTATCACAGAAGAGCCCATCTCTACAGAGCGTTGATGGAAGGTGGAGCATACGCTTTGAGGCACAACATGGAGGAAGGACTGAAAGCTGGTTTGAAGTTGAACGACGAGTGCTGGATCGTCGGTGGTGTTTCGAAATCCTCCGTCTGGGTTAAAATATTCGCGGACGTTACCGGTTTCAAGATGAGACAGGTCGCGAGTCTCGTGGAAGCTCCTTACGGAGATGCCTTCCTTGCAGGACTGGGAACAGGGGTCATAGACAGGCCAGAGAAAATAAAAGAGTGGGTGAGGTACAAAGAGCCCGTAGAGCCAGATCTGGAAAACAAGAAGGTGTACGACAGGTACTACGAGATATACAGAGAACTCTACGAGAGAACGAAAGATCTGATGGCGAGGTTGTGAAAATGAAAGACATTCTTGGGAAGACCATCGAGTGCACCTGTGGAAGAACTCATACTGTTCCAAACATAGAAATTGTGGAAGCATCCATAAAAGAAGCACCATGTGTCTTCCCAGAGGCATTTTTCATAGCAGACCTGAACACCGCTTCTCTGGTAGATCTGCCAGAGGAGCGGTCTTTTGTTTTCGCAGAAAAAAGACCCCTTACCACCGTGAAGAATGTGGAAAGGATAATCAAAGAATCCGGTGACTTTCCAGAAATTGTCTCGATCGGATCAGGCAGTCTCACCGATATGGCAAGGTACGCTGCGTATCTCTCCGGGAAGCGATTCTCGTGTGTTCCCACGGCTCCTTCTGTCGATGCTTACACCTCTACCATGGCGCCCGTTCTGGTAAACGGTGTGAAGAGGACGTTCAAGGCGATACCACCAGGAAAGATCCTTATAGACATCGAAGTGTTGAGAAACGCACCGATCGACCTTCTGAGGGCAGGTATAGGAGACATCGTAGCCAAGATTCCTGCAAGGATGGACTGGGTTCTCTCGCATATTGCAAACAGTGAATACATCTGTGACTTCGTTTGGGATGATATGAAGGATCTTTTGAAAGAGATCCTGTTGAGATCGAAGGATATTCTCAACAGAGAGAAAGATGCTGTCAGGATTCTCATGGATGCTCAACTCGTCTCGGGGATCAACATGGTAATTGTGGGAAATTCAAGGCCAGCATCCGGTGCAGAGCACATGGTCTCGCACCTGATAGAGATGTTCCACGAGGAAAGGGGAGAACTTCCACCCTTCCATGGGTTAACCGTGATGGTGGGAGTTTTTGCTTCGATGAAGGCTTTCGAGGTGATCATGGAGAAAATCGAACTGCCGAAAATGGAATATCCCCTTGAAGAGAGAAAAAAAGAGTTACTCGGGCTCTTTGATGAGAGAAAAGTGAAAGAGTTTCTGTCGACGTACCAGAAAAAAGAAATTCCCTCCGTTGATCTGGATCTTGTTAGAAATTCTCTGAGGAAGTTGTACGAGGATTATTTTCCTCTTCTCAGAAGGACTCTTGAGATTATCGAAATTCGTTCCATGCTAAATCGATATGGACGGATCTTCCTCTCGAAGATAGTGAGATTGTCCAACACCATTCGGGATCGGTTTACCATCTTCGACGTTCTCGATGGGATGAAGCTTTTGAAGAGTTTCCCCGAGTGGATCGGGTGGTAGAATGGTCAGAGCTAAAAAATACCAAGTCCAACTGTCTGGTTCTCATCAAGAATGATCTTTCTCTTGCACTTTCAATTACTGTGAAGGGAAAAACAAGTATTATCATAGTGTGCAAGTCGAGCGCGATACACCGGTCTGATAGTCGTTTTGAGAAACGGTGAAGTTGTCAAGATGAGAAGGTACGAGGAGTTGATGCAAAACAGCTGTTCCTATTACGGGCCCTTTACGAGTCAGTACAGTGTGGTTATGGAAAAAAAGTGAGCCCCGAAAGGGCTCACGGAAGTTCCGTTGTGTGCCAGTACTTCTTTTTGAACGCTTCTGGTTCCATCTTTGCAAGTTTCGCCAGCTTCTCCAGGGTATCACGGTCCTCAAGGTCTTTCTTTTCCAGCCTTATCATGTACTTTCTAGCCACCCTGTAATCCTCAGAGTGTACATCCACCAGTCTCACTTTGGTTCTACCAGTCTTTGGATCCATGAAGGCGTTGAACGGGAGTATCTTTATCCTTCCACCGACAACACACACCATTCCACCTGGAAGATCCGAATAGTCTCCAAGGAGGAACCTCACAGCACCGTATCCAAGTGTTCTGGTGTAGACGATGTCGAACGGTATGGGTCTTGCACTTCTGAGTTCGTAACCTATCGTGACGCCGACGATACGGATCTTCTCTCCTCTCTCTGCGAACCTTCTCTCTATAGCCCTCTTCAGGATAGTTGCAAGCGGGATCTCGGCGAGTCTCAGGTGACCGTGTGGATCTTTTTCTACTATCACTCCCGGAGTGTTGGCGAGTTCCTCCACGTCCATCTTCTCCGCGATTCCTTCACCTATGACTGCAACTCCGTCGTTTCTTCCCATGAGTTTTCTTTTGAGTATCGCTCCATCGAGAACGTCACACACCTCTTCTAGTGTGACACCTTCTCTGAACTCCTCTGGAATGATAGTGATCGTTGCACTCGCTGCCTTCCCTACCCCGAGGGCAAGGTGACCAGCTTCTCTTCCCATCATCGCCACAAAGTACCATCTGTCCGTTGTTCTCGAGTCTTGCATGAGATTGTAAACGAGCTCTGTTGCCACATGTCGCGCCGTTTCGAAACCGAACGTGGGCATGTTCTCTGGAAGAGGAAGGTCGTTGTCGATTGTCTTTGGAACATGGACCACCTTTATTTCGCCTCTGGATCTTTCACACACCTTGCTTGCGGAGAAGGCTGTGTCATCGCCACCGATCGTGACAAGGTACTTTATACCGAGTTTCTTCAGAGCCTGAACAGTTTTTTCTAACGTCTCTTCAGATTTCGCCGGATTCACCCTTGAAGTTCTGAGGATGGAACCTCCTTCGATATGTATTCTGGATACATCCTCGATGGTGAGTTTCCTCACCATACTGGTTTTTCCTTCCACAAGATGCTTGAATCCGTCGTAGATACCGATCACTTCAAGGCCGTTGTTTATAGCCTCGATAGTGACCGAGCTGATCACGCTGTTGATACCAGGCGCGGGCCCTCCTCCAACGAGTATTCCTAATCTTTCGGCCACTTCAACCCCTCCCCGTGCTTAATGTCTTCAAAACATATTCTACCAATTTTTCTGCGGAAGTGTTAAATTTTTCCTGCAGGCCAAGGCATTAAAATGCCAGATTCTCCCATGCGCGATCGTTTAACTTCAACTTCAAGTTCATATGATAGAATTTCCAAAAGCCCTCCTTCATTTTTAATCATTCCAGTGTATAGTTATACAACATGGAGGTGTTATTTTGATACAAAAAGGACTGGAAGGCGTCAAGATATGCGAAAGCTCCATATGTTTCTTGGATGGGGTCAACGGAAAACTCTACTATCGCGGTATCCCGGTGGAAGAACTGGCAGAAAAATCGTCCTTTGAGGAGACAGCGTACCTGCTCTGGTATGGAAAGCTTCCCACGAAGAATGAGTTGGAGAAATTCAAAGAAAAGATGGTAGAGTACAGAGATCTCTCCGATAAGGCTGTTACCATACTCCATCACCTTCCCAGGAATCTGCACTATATCGATGTCTTGAAGATATTCCTCTCCATACATGGTTCCACAGACGGAGTGGATGAAGATCTCAAAGAGAAGGCGATAAAGATCGCAAGTGTTTTCCCTACTATTCTTGCGTACTATTACAGGTACTCAAGGAGTGAAGAACCGATAAAACCGAGGAAGGATCTCTCTCACGTGGAGAACTTCTACTACATGATGTTTGGGGAAAAAAACGGAAAGGTTCATCTCCTGGAGTCCGCTTTCATTCTTCTAATGGAGCAGGATATAAACGCCTCCACTTTTGCTGCACTTGTTATAGCCTCCACCCTTTCCGATCTTTATTCGTGTATCGTGGGAGCTCTCGGTGCTCTCAAGGGGCCTCTCCACGGTGGGGCGAGTGAAAAGGTACCCCCCATGCTGGAGGAAATAGAAAGCGAGGACAGAGTAGAAGAGTACGTCCAGAAATGTCTCAGAGAGAAGAAAAAAATCATGGGGTTTGGGCACAGAGTCTATAAGACTTACGACCCAAGGGCAGTCTACTTGAAGAAAGTTCTTCAGGGACATTTCCCGAACAGCAAGCTTTTCAAGATCGCCAGCAAACTGGAAGATTACATAGTCTCGAACAGAATAAAGAACATCTTCCCAAACGTGGATCTGTACTCCAGCATTCTGTTTGAAGAGTTCGGATTTCCAAGGAACATGTTCACTGCCTTGTTTGCAACTGCGCGTGTTGTGGGGTGGACAGCTCACGTGATCGAGTACGTGAGCGATAACAAGTTGATCAGACCAACCAGTGAATACGTGGGTTCTCTGGACGTCAAGTACATTCCTATTGAGCGGAGGGATGAAGATGGGTAAGACACTGGCGGAAAAGATCTTTTCCGAGCACGTTGGAAGGGATGTGAAAGCAGGAGAGATCGTCCTTGCCAGAGTGGATGTGGCCATGGCCCAAGATGGAACAGGGCCTTTGATGATAAAAGAGTTCAGAGAACTCGGTTTCAAAGAAGTAAAGGTACCAAGGGCGTTTTTGTTCATCGATCACGCCTCTCCGAGCCCAAGAAAGGAACTTTCGAACTCACAGAAATTGATGAGGGAGTTCGGTAAGGAAATGGGTGTCACCGTCTTTGACGCGGGAGATGGAATCTCCCATCAGATTCTCGCGGAGAGGTACGTGAAACCCGGCGATCTTGTGGCGGGCGCAGATTCACACACCTGTACAGCGGGCGGGCTTGGGGCATTCGGTACAGGGATGGGTTCCACGGACGTTGCGATCGTGTTTGGACTCGGTCAGAACTGGTTCAAGGTACCTGAGACGATCAAAATCGTGATAAACGGAAAGCTTCAGGAAGGGGTCTACGCAAAAGACGTTGTTTTGGAGATCGCAAGGATTCTGAGGAGTGATGGGGCAACTTACAAGGCACTGGAATTCCACGGTGAGGCCATCGATAATATGGAGGTGGAAGACAGACTCACCATCTCCAACATGGCGGTGGAAGTGGGAGCAAAGGCGGGGCTCATGCCATCCGACGAGAAAACAAGAGAATTTTTGAAGAAAATGGGTAGAGAAGAGGACTTCAGGGAGATGAAGGCAGATCCGGACGCAAATTACGAGATGGAAATAGAAATAGACGCATCTTCTCTCGAGCCCCTCGTATCCTTCCCCCACTACGTGGACAATGTAAAAAAGGTGAGTGAGGCGGAGAAAGAAAGGATAAAGATAGATCAGGTATTCATTGGAACCTGTACCAACGGAAGACTGCAGGATCTTGAGATTGCTTTGAAGATTCTGGAAAAGCGTGGCAAACATCCGGACGTGAGGCTCATCGTTGGTCCAGCGTCGAGAAAGGTCTACATGGACGCTCTCGAGAGAGGAATCATAGAGAGGTTCGTGGAACTCGGAGCAACCATCATTCCACCGGGATGTGGTCCCTGTGTGGGAATCCACATGGGAGTTCTTGGAGACGGAGAGAGGGTGCTTTCCACGCAGAACAGGAACTTCAGAGGAAGGATGGGCAATCCCAAAGCAGAGATCTACCTTGCCTCTCCCGCTACGGCAGCTGCTACTGCAGTGACAGGGTATATCACAGACCCCAGAAGGTTCATTTGAAGGAGGGCAAAACATGATAAGAGGAAGAGCCTGGAGATTCGGTGACAACATATCGACCGACCATATAGCACCGGGAAGATACTTCCACCTGAGAAACAATCTTGAAGAGCTCGCGAAACACGTCCTGGAAGATGCTATGGAAGATTTTGCAAAGAGAGTTCAAAAAGGAGACATCATAGTGGCTGGGAAGAACTTTGGCCTCGGTTCTTCCAGAGAACACGCTGCGCGAATCATTAAGATTGCAGGTGTTTCCTGTATCGTAGCGAAGTCCTTTGCGAGGATCTTCTACAGGAACGCGATCAACGTGGGACTCCCTGTTATAGAACTGAAGGAGGTCGATGAGATCAACCAGGGAGACGAACTGGAGATAGACCTCGAAAGGGGTTTGTTGAAGGATCTCACCAGCGGGAAAGAATACAGATTCAACCCGATACCAAAATTCCTTCTCGAGATCCTGAAGGAAGACGGTATCGTGAACTATTTGAAAAAGCACGGCACCTTTCCAAAGGTCTAGGGGGTGAGGGCTGTGGAGGAACTTCTCGAAAAGGCAAAACGTGTAAAAGAAGCTTGGGAAATGCTGAAGAGTGCCGAGGCCAGAAAGAAAAACAATGCCATAAAGAAGATCGCCAGAAAGCTCGACGAGAGAAGAAAAGAGATCCTGGAAGCGAACATGATCGATGTGGAGAGAGCAAGAGAAAAGGGTGTAAAAGAGTCTCTCATAGACAGACTCGCTTTGAACGACAAGAGGATCGATGAGATGATAGAAGCATGTGAAACAGTGATCAGCTTAAAGGACCCCATTGGGGAAGTGATCGATTCGTGGGTGAGGGAAGATGGGCTCAGGATCGCAAGGGTAAGGGTGCCTATAGGTCCCATAGGAATCATCTACGAGTCTAGACCCAACGTCACCGTGGAAACGTCGATCCTTGCTTTGAAGAGCGGAAACACGATCCTTCTCAGGGGAGGATCCGACGCTCTGAACTCAAACAAGGCCATCGTTTCCGCTATGAAAGAGGCTCTCAGGGAGTCTGAGATTCCTGAAAGTTCCATCGAGTTCATAGAGAACACGGACAGGGCTCTTGTTCTTGAGATGATCCGCCTCAGGGAGTACCTCTCGCTTGTCATTCCACGCGGTGGGTATGGACTCATCAGTTTCGTTCGTGATAACGCAACTGTTCCCGTACTGGAAACAGGGGTTGGAAACTGTCACATCTTTGTTGACGAAAGCGCGGATCTAAAGAAAGCAGTTCCCGTCATCATCAACGCGAAGACACAAAGGGCCGGTACCTGTAATGCTGCGGAGAAACTTCTTGTTCACGAAAAGATCGCAAAAGAATTTCTCCCCGCGATCATCGAAGAGTTGAGAAAACACGGGGTTGAAGTTCGGGGTTGTGAGAAAACAAGAAAGATCGTTCCAGACGTGATCCCTGCAACGAAAGAAGACTGGCCCACCGAGTACCTGGATCTCATCATTGCCGTGAAGGTGGTCAAAGATGTGGATGAAGCGATCGCTCACATAAAGAAGTACTCCACCGGGCACTCCGAATCGATTCTGACAGAGAATTATTCTAACGCCAAAAAGTTCGTCTCGGAAATCGATGCCGCGGCGGTCTACGTGAACGCATCCACCAGGTTCACAGACGGTGGGCAGTTCGGTTTCGGTGCGGAGATTGGAATCAGCACGCAAAGATTTCACGCACGGGGACCCGTTGGTCTCAGGGAGCTCACGACTTACAAGTTTGTAGTACTCGGAGATTACCATGTGAGGGAATGATATGAAAGTCGTTGTGAAAGTTGGAAGCAACCTGCTTGTTGGAAATTCTGGCTTGAGGAAATCGTACATAGCCGAACTCTGCCGTGAGATCGCCCGCCTGAAGAAACAGGGTCACGAAATCGCCATCATTACTTCCGGTGCTCGCGCTGCAGGTTTCACTTATCTTGGAAAGAGAAGGAGATTCCAGGATCTTCACACGAAGCAGGCTCTCTGCGCTGTGGGTCAGGTTCAACTCATGAAGGTTTACGAGAACGCTTTTGATCTCTACGGAATCAAGATCGCCCAGATCCTACTCACGAGGGACACTTTCTCTGACAGAAAAAGATATCTGAACCTTCGAAACACGCTGATAGGTCTTTCTGAATTCGACGTTGTGCCGATCGTGAACGAAAACGACACCGTTGCAACCGAAGAGATCACACTTGGTGATAACGACACACTCGCTGCGATGTTCTCGATAGCGTGGGATGCGGATCTTCTGGTGCTCTTCACAACGGTGGACGGGGTTATAGACAAAGACGGAAAACTCGTTGAAAGATTCGACGAGTCGATAGAGTTGAAAGATCTTGGAAAGAGTAGCTGGGGAACGGGTGGTATCAGATCCAAAATAGAAGCTGCCCTGATGACTTCGAGGTGTGGTGTGAGAGTGACGATCTGTAATGGAGATAGTGTTTCCAATCTGACGAAGTTCGTGAGTGGCGAGTCTGTTGGAACTGTGTTCGAACCAAAGCAAAAGCTGAAAGCGAAGAAAGCGTGGATCGCATTTCTTTCGGAGCCGGTTGGAAGGATTTATGTGAATGAAGGAGCAGAACAAGCCCTCAAAAGTGGTGGAAGCTTGTTACCTGTTGGTGTGATCCGTGTAGAAGGAAATTTCGATGTAGGAGACGTGGTGGAGATAATGAATGAAAAAGGAAAACTTGTGGGCCGTGGAATTGTGAACTACTCTTCCTCGGATCTCGAGAAGATATCTGGCCACAAAAGTTCCGATTTGAGGAAAATTTTGGGCTACGAGGGAAGCAAAGTTGTGATACACATAGACAACATGTGGGTGGCATAAAAAGCCCGCCTGAAGCGGGCTTTATTTTTTCAAGTTTTCTAGGTACTTTTTCCAGTCGTTCATGAAGCGCTCTATACCGAGGTCTGTCATTGGGTGCTTGAAAAGTTTTTCGAGCACAGTGAAAGGCATAGTCACGACGTCCACACCCACAAGAGCAGCCTCCACAACGTGCATTGGATGTCTGATGCTTGCAGCGATGATCTTCGTTTCAAAGCCGTAGTTGTCGTAGATCTCAACTATCTCGGCGAGCATTCTCATTCCATCGTTTGAGAGATCGTCCATCCTTCCAATGAAGGGACTCACGTAGGTTGCTCCTGCCTTCGCTGCGAGGATAGCCTGTGCGGGACTGAACACGAGCGTTACATTCGTCTTTATGCCTTCAGCGGAAAGTGTCCTCACCGCTTTGATCCCATCGGGTGTCATGGGTATCTTGATAACCACGTATTCACTGAGCTGGGCAAGTTCTCTTGCTTCCTTCACCATACCTTCGTAGTCAAGGGAAACAACTTCTGCGGAAACGGGTCCTCTCACCAGATCGCAGATTTCTTTCACCCTCTGTTTGAACTCGGCTCCCTCTCTCGAAATCAGTGTGGGATTTGTTGTCACTCCATCAACGATACCCCATTCAACACCTTTTTTGATCTCCTCTAGATTTGCCGTGTCCAGGAAAATCTTCATTCTTTCACCTCCCAGAGGCTATTTTCCCTTATCTTCTTTAAAGACCTGCTGGGGATTTTTAGAAATTTCGGTTAGGCTTTAGTTGATATCGGGTTAACTCAACGTTCCCAACTCGATAGAAACGTTTCAACTTCATCTAACGTAGGCATTGCATCAACGCCACCAATCTTCGTGATGACGATGGCTGCGACGGCGTTGGCGAACCTTCCCATTTTCACGACATCCTCGATTGTTTCTGGCTTCTTCTCTAGGTATTTGTGTATCACAGCGGCTGTGAAAGAATCTCCGCATCCTGTTGCATCGACCGGTTTCACTCTGAACGATGGAACCACACGCTTTTCACCCTTGAATCTCACTAAACATCCTCTCTTTCCCATCGTCACAAAAAGCACTGCATCACTCTTGATTGGTATCTTTTCCACGGATGTTTCCAGATCTTCCTGGAAGATGTACTCGAGATCGTCGTCACTGAGTTTTACGATGTCGACTTTCGAGGAGATTTCGAGGAAGTCTTTCACGAAAAAGTTTCTGTCCTTAATGAGATTTGCTCTCACGTTCGGATCGTAAGAAACGGGTTTTCCCACCCTGAGGAATTCTTCCATCACTTTCAGATAGGTACTGCGAGAAGGTTCCACAGCGAGGGAGTAAGACCCCACGTGGAGAAAAGAAAAATCCTCTGGATCGAGCTTCACCTCTTCAGGTTTCAAATTCGTGTCCGCCGGATTTTCCCTGAAGAAAACAAAATCCGGGTTTCCCTGCTCATCCCTTGCCACAAAGGCAAGCGTTGTTTTGCAGGAAGGATCTACAACGATGTGTGTTGTGTCTATACCTTCTTTTTTCATCACTCCAAGAAGAAACGAGGAGAACTGGTCTCCACCGAGCTTTCCGAGGAAAGAAACGTTTCTTCCCAGTCTTCGAAGTGCTACAGCGACGTTCAGAGGGGAACCTCCCGCTTTCTTTCTGAAAAGCTCACTCTGGGAGAGGTTTCTTCCCTTATCTTCTGAGATGAAGTCTATGAGAATTTCACCGGTGCAGAGAACACTCATTGTAACGCACACCTCCTGCGCTTGGATGTTGTTTCCCCTTTCATTATACTTTTGGGTTGTGAGGTGTGCTAATATTGTGTTGAAGTGATCTAAAAGGAAGAATCGCTCAATAGGAGAGGGTAGGAAATAAGGAAGGCCATAGCCCTTTCTTTGGCTGAAGCTGGAGTGTCTGTTTTGATCTTGAATATAAGCACAGAAACGGCTCGCAGGACGGCTGAAAAAATAAAAGAAGGAGAAGCAGATTTTTACGCAGGGGATACGACAAAAGAGGAGGACTGTTCTCAGGGCGGTGAAAAAGGCGCTGGATAAATGTTGTCAACAACGCGGGGATAGGTGATTGGTGTGAAGCTGAAAACTACCCTGTTGAACGATGGAAAAAGGTAATAGACGTGAGTCTGGTGGGGGTGTTTCTTTCCACCGAAACAGAGTTTCACGCTATGAAGGAGAGAAAGTATGGAAAAATTATAAACATCGCATCGATGTCGGATCATATAGTGAATAGACCACAAAAACGGGCAGCCTACAACAAAAGCGGGTGTAATACACCTCACCAGGTCGCTTGTGCCGAATGGTCACCGTACGGAATCAGGGTGAAGAGCATAAATCCGGGATACATCAAAACGCCTCTTGTAAGGTCTCCAGAGGTGAAAGACTTTGTTTCCCTGTGGCTCGACATGATTCCACTCAGAAGGCAGGGGGAGGTGGATGATCTGATAGGAGCTGTTATCTTTCTGGCAAGTTCTGCTTCAGATTACATGACCGGGCACGATCTGGTGATAGACGGCGGTTACACCGTTTGGTGAGGGGGGTGAGTTATGAAAGCACTTTTGATAGAAAGCCCCGGTAGCCCGAAGGTCATGGATCTAGAAACGCCCGTTCCCGGAAAGGTCCAGACACTTGTGAAAGTCCTTGCGTGTGGCATCTGTGGGACGGACTACAAGATCTTCTCAGGAGAGACGAACGCAAACTATCCAATCGTTCCAGGACACGAGATCACAGGGGTTGTCGAAAGGTCGGATGTTTTCGAGAAGGGTCAGATGGTTGTAATAGATCCCAACAGATCCTGTGGAGAGTGTGATTACTGCAGGAAGGGTATGCCACAATTCTGTGAAGATCTCCAGGCAACAGGGGTAACAGAACCTGGTGGTTTTGCAGAGTACGTTCTCGTGGAAAATTCGCAAATCTATCCTCTGAAAAACGTGCCAGTGGAAAGAGCGGTATTCGCTGAGCCGCTTTCCTGTGTTCTCGAAGGTATAAAAATGGTGAAACATGGATTTTTCGACAGAATTCTCATAGTAGGGGCAGGCAGTATAGGTGTGATCTTTGGTTTGATGTTCAAAAAGATCTTTCCAGGTGCGGAGATCATTCTCTCAGAAAAGAATGAAAAGCGAGCAGAATTTGTTATACAAACATTTGATTTGAAGATGGATGAACCGAAAGGCGAATACGACCTTGCTGTCGAGTGTTCTGGAACGGTAGAGGGATTCAAAGCGTGTTTTGATCACGTTGGAAAGGGAGGAACACTTCTTCAGTTCGGTGTTATAGCAAAAGACAGGACCATTGATGTCTCACCGTTCGAGATATATCGAAAAGAGATGAAAATACTGGGTTCCTATTTGAACCCTTTCACTATGAAAGAAGCGGTGAAGATCATAGAGTCAGGGGAATTTCTCTTTGAAAAACTTGTCACTGATCGTCTAGACCTTAACGGAGTGAAAGAATACCTGTCGTTTCATAAAAGAGCGTTGATGAAGGGAATTTTTGCTCCCTAAAAAAGGTGGGGGTCATTCGTGTACTGTGGGATAGACGTGGGGACAACCAACACGAAAGTTCTGGTGTTCGATGATGATTTCAAAGTTGTGTTTTGTAGAAAATTCAGAACACCGGTGATTTCCAGCAAAGAGGGAGATCTTCTGTCATCAAAAAAGCTTTTTGCAAAGATTTTGAGTTCTCTCAAGGTAATACCAGAGGGGATAAAAGAGAAGATAAAAGCTATTGGCATCTCTTCGCTCGGAGAGACGGTGTTTCCAATATCAAAGAACGGAGAAGTACTCCAGGATGGAATGATGTGGTACAACAAGAACGTGCTGGAAGAGTACAGAGAATTTCTGGAAAAGGTTCCACCGGCTGTAATATTCAAAAAAACGGGGTTGTGGCCTTCGTGGATATACTCAGTGTTCAAAATGAAGAGGTTCTACAAGAGCAACAAGGAACTGACCGAAAAAGTTTACAAATGGCTCGATGTGACAAGTTTAATAGCCTTTTTGTTGACAGGAAACGTTGCGATGGACAGGGCACACTCTTCAAGAACACTTTTGATGAACATACTCACTGGGAAGTGGGATGAAGAACTGGTGGAAGCATCTGGCATCTCAAAAAAGCATCTTCCAGAGGTCGTTGATAGTGGTGTTTCTCGAGGAAGAATAAGAGAAGAGGTTTCCAAAGAAACAGGTCTCCCAAAGGACACGGTTGTGACCACAGCTGGGCAGGATCATATAACCGCTTCCTATGCTGCTGGTGTTCACGATGAAACCAAGTTGCTGGATTCCTCTGGCACGACAGAGGCTGTGCTCTGGACGATTGGCAGGGAGACTCTGGAGGGATACTTGAAGAAGGCTCCAAAGATGTTCCAGGCTGGTTTTCATTGTATCCCTGGCAAATACTATCTTCTCACAGGGCTTCCTACAGGTGGATTCTGTATCGACTGGCTTCTCAACAAGATTCTCAAGAAAGATTACTCTGTTTTCAGAACGTTTGGGTATCAAAAGAACACAGTCTTTTTCTTCCCCTACCTTCGTGGCACGTTCGACAGGGAAGAAATTGGTGGAGCGTTCTTCAACCTGAAAGACGCGGATGATCGAGATGTTATCATCTCAGCTGTTCTTGAATCAACCGCTTTCGAAATGAGAAGCTGTCTGAACGAATTTGAGAAACTGGGATTGAAAGACTATGAAATTGTGGCAACAGGTGGTGGTAGTCAGTTAAGAGAGTGGTTAAAGGTAAAAGCTAGTGTTTTCGGCAGAGTTGTAAAGGTGCTTTCTGTTCATGAAAGTGTCGCCCTCGGTGCCGCTATGATAGCCAAAATCGCAAAAATAGGTCAAAAAAATTGGGAAGGGTTTTTCAAAGAAGCCTCACAGAGCTTTGAGTACGAGTACTTCTATCCAGATAAGAGCGATTATTTCCAGAAAAAATACCTCGAGTATCTAAAACTCAGAAACAGAATTTACGGGTTCTAGAAAAGGAGTGAGCCGGATGT
This sequence comes from Thermotoga sp., assembly GCF_021162145.1. Classification (NCBI taxonomy): domain Bacteria; kingdom Thermotogati; phylum Thermotogota; class Thermotogae; order Thermotogales; family Thermotogaceae; genus Thermotoga; species Thermotoga sp. The sequence goes on along the minus strand of NZ_JAGGZH010000152.1, from coordinate 8,039 downwards.
ATGGTGGGAAAGCGGTGAGGTTTTCAAGGCTTCTAAATCCGAGGTCTGGTAGATCTCTTATTATTGCTCTAGATCACGGTTTAATGTTTGGAAACGTAGAGGGGCTTGAAGATCCTGTGAAGACTTTAGAGAGAGCAATATCCTGTGGCGTGGATGGAGTTCTGTTGAGCCCCGGTATGGCAAAGTTAACGGAGCACTTGTTCAGAGAGAAAAATGCCCCTGCCAGGATTCTGACAATAGATTTTCCAGTGGGTTCAACCATTCCAGGGAAATTCGAAAAAGTATTCACCCATAAATTGATACACTCTGTAGAACAGGCAGTGAAAATGGCAGTGGATGCCGTGAAGATTCTCTTTCCATGGGGGTTAGAGAAGAGTGTGCAGGCTGAGGTTGTTCAGGTGACTGCAGAGGTTATCGAAGAATGCGAACACTGGGATATGCCATTGGTTGTCGAACCGGTTCTGTGGGGGGAGAATGCTTCAGAAAGAAACGATCCTGATCTCATAGAATCTGCTGCGAGAATAGCTGTGGAAATAGGAGCGGACATTTTGAAGATTCAGTTCCTGGGAGAAGACCGTCTCTCTCGGATAATTCACAGACTTCATGTTCCCGTCTTTGTACTGGGAGGGCCGAAATCAGACAATCTGAGACAGATCCTGAAAGTAGTTCAGGAATCAATAAAGTCAGGCGCAAAAGGGGTAATGTTTGGAAGAAACGTGTGGCAGAGGGAAAACATGGAAGAAGTTCTAACGGCCTTGGGATCCATCATACACGGTGGCCTGGGGTATGAGGAGGTTGTCCAGAGGTACAATCTGTAGCAAGGAGGGGATGTACAGTGAACCATCGCTACAAACCTGCGTGGGAATCACTGAAGGAACATGGTCTTCCAAGATGGTTTGACGAGGCAAAGTTTGGGATATTCATCCACTGGGGACTTTACTCTGTCCCGGGATGGGCAACACCTACTGGAGAACTTGGAAAGGTATCGATGGACGTATGGTTTTTCCAGAATCCGTACGCCGAATGGTACGAGAACTCCCTTAGAATTGTGGGGAGTCCTACGTGGGAATACCACGTGAAAACCTACGGTGAAGATTTCGAGTACAAGCGTTTCGCAGACCTCTTCACAGCAGAAAAATGGGATCCCCGCGAATGGGCAGATCTCTTCAAGAAAGCGGGTGCAAAGTACGTCATACCGACTACGAAGCATCACGACGGTTTCTGTCTCTGGGGAACGAAGTACACTGATTTCAACGCTGTGAAGAGGGGTCCGGGGAGAGATCTCATAGGAGAACTCGCAGAGACTGTTAGAGAAGCGGGATTGAAGTTCGGTGTGTACTACTCGGGTGGCTTGGACTGGCGTTTCACGACCGAGCCGATAAGATATCCTGAGGATCTCTCCTACATAAGACCTAATACCTATGAGTATGCGGACTACGCTTACAAACAGGTCATGGAACTCATAGATTTGTATCTGCCCGATATCCTCTGGAACGATATGGGTTGGCCCGAGAAGGGCAAAGAAGATCTGAAATATCTCTTTACTTACTATTACAACAAACATCCGGAAGGTGTTGTGAACGATAGATGGGATGTTCCACACTGGGATTTCAAAACGGCAGAGTACCATGTGAACTATCCTGAAAATCTTCCCGGTTACAAGTGGGAATTCACGAGAGGAATAGGGCTTTCCTTCGGCTACAATCGAAATGAGGGGCCAGAACACATGCTCTCTACCGAACAACTTGTATACACACTTGTGGACGTAGTGAGCAAAGGCGGGAATCTCCTTTTGAATGTAGGTCCAAAGGCAGACGGGACAATACCGGAGCTTCAAAAAGAAAGACTTCTGGAACTTGGGAAATGGCTTGAAAAGTACGGTGATATGATATACGGTTCTTCCACATGGAAGAAGTGCTGTGCGAAAACAAAAGACAATATTGAAGTGCGATTCATTGGAAAGTGTGACCGCCTCTTCATCGTCTTTCTTGGTATTCTAAAAAAAGAAAGAGTGGTGATTGAGAAGCTGAACATCTCGGGAAAAATGAGACACTTTCTGACAGGTAAAGAAATTCGTTTCAGAAACATAGGAGAAGACATAGAGATCATTGTCCCAGATTGTCTTTCAAAGAAAGATGATAAAACAGTAGTTCTTGAGGTTAACTGGCAAGCTGCTAGTAGTTAGTATATCCCAGTTTCTTGGAAATTTCCCTCGCTGCTTTTATTACAAGCTCTGCGTATTCTTTTATCTTGCCTTCGGTGATTCTTGAAGCTGGTCCTGATACACTTATGGAAGCTATGGCGAAACCTTTGTTGTTCAAGATAGGAGCACCCACACAACGTACTCCTTCTTCGTCTTCCATGTTGTCAACAGAGTATCCCCTCTCTTGGGTTTTTCTCAGCTCCTCTATGAGTTTCTTCTTATCTGTAATGGTGTTTCTCGTGTGTGGTTCCAAGATAACTTTTTCCAGGATCCTCCTTTTTTGATCTTCGGGTAAAAAAGCCAGCAAAGCTTTGCCAATAGCGGTGCTATAGAGGGCTGCGCGTTTTCCAATGTAAACTTTCGTCCTTAGGGGCTGAGGACTTTCCAAAGCTTCAATAGAGAGAACGTGTGTTCCGTCGAGAATACCCAGGTGGACAGATTCACCAGTTATGCTCTGTAGTTTTTCCATCACCTCTATTGCTACTTTTCTTATTTCTAGTGTAGAGAGAACAATACTTCCCAGTTCCAAGAGTTTGTATCCCAAACTATACGTTTTGTCCAAGTTTTTTTTCAGTAAACCAAGTTTGACGAGAGTTTCGCAAATTCTGTATACTGTAGGTTTTGGTATACCCGTGCGTTCAGCTATTTCCCCGAGACTAAGGGTGGGTTCTTTTATACTAAAACAACTCAGAATTTCTGCTGTTCTTTTCAGTGTTTGCATTTTTCCTTCCCTCCTAAATTATTTCATTCCAAATGCTGAGTCAGGTCTTGACTTGAGTGGTGTCTCTTTGGTATATTATAAATCGATCTCAATGAATGAAAAAGTGTTTTACTATACGAAACGAAAGGAGGCTTTGTCAAATGGAGTTGAACAATTTCAAGTACAATGTTGTAGAAAAGTTCGGTCGAGTCTTGCTTCCATTGATCACAGTTTTCAAAGAGGATCAATCGATCGATTATGAAACCACACGGAAAGTTGCGAAGTTTGTGGTTGAAAAAGGATTCTGTGACTCCATCATTGTGGCCGGTACAACAGGAGAATTCTATGCTCTGAGCATCGAAGAAAGGATCAGGCTGTTCAAAGAGATAAAGGACGAAATAGGTGACGAGGTACCTCTCATAGCTGGAACGGGAGCTGCATTTGTGAAAGATGTTATCAGATTGAATCAAGAGGCCGAAAAGCTGGGATATGATGCTGTTATGGTTGTATTACCATATTACTGCCATCCCGAGCAAGAGGGAATTTACCAGCACTTCAAGCTGATATCGGAAAACACTTCGCTGCCTATCATGGTGTACAACATACCTCTTTTTGCAGGAGTAAATCTGGAACCTGAAACGCTGGTAAAAATAGCGGAGTTTGAGAACGTTATAGCTGTCAAAGATGAGGCAGGGATTCACCCTGTTCAGACCACAGCGTACATAAAAGCCACCAGCGGACGTCTGGCGGTTTATTCTGGTGATGATGCGATGACGCTTCAAGTTCTCATTCAGGGTGGTGTAGGTGTAGTGAGTGGAGGAGCGCACGTTGTAGGAGATATCATAAAAGCCATGATAGAAGACTTTTTGAACGGTAGGAACGAAGAAGCAACGAAAAAATATCATGCCTTGATGGATGTGTTTTCAGCTTTCTATGGAGTGGGCGGAAAAAGAACGAATCCAACTCCTCTTGTAAAAGCAGCATTCGAAATGATTTCCGGACTTCCAACATCTATTCCTCGCCTTCCTTTAACTCCCGCTACTGAGAAGGAGAAGGAAAATATCAAAAGTGTTTTGAAAAAGATCGGGAAAATCTAAATTATTGAAAAACAGAGGAGAAAGTATGAACTACGATGATGTAAAAGCGTTAATACACGGAGTAAACGTTGTCATGATAGCACCTTAATTAAAGAGGATTATTCTTTGGATGAAGAAAGTTTAAGAGGATTTACAAGTTTTGATGGTAGAGAGTCTTTTGGCAGCAATTCCAGTTGTTCTTGCTTTTTCCTAATGGATTGTTACATCGCTGGACTTACAGCAAGGGGTATCAAGTGATAAGGTAACAATTTTGTAAGTCACAATACCTTACAAGGGGGGTGCTGTCCATGAGAAGGTGGAGCGTGCTTTTGGTAGTAGTACTTCTAGTGGGAGTGTTTGTGTTCGCCGAAGTTAAACCTGACTACGTGCTTCGATTCAGCACGGTAGCTGCTCCAACGCAACCGCAGGTATTGGCGATGAAAAAATTTGCAGAAGTTGTGGAAGAACTCAGCGGAGGAAAAATCAAAGTGGAAGTCTACCATTCAGGACAGCTTGGGGATCAGAAGACGCAATTACTTGCAATAATGAGAGGAGATCTTGAGATGTGCAGTGATGCTGCTCCATCGTGGTTTGCTGACCTTGCAGCTATGCCTGAATTTAGCGTCTTCGAAGCAGCCTATGCGTTCAGAGATCTCGATCATATGTACAGGGTGATGACCGGCAAGATGGTTCAAGATCTTTTTGACAAACTTGCAGCAAAAACCAATCTCAGGGTTCTTGACGTCTGGTACCTTGGCACGCGCGAGCTTAACTTCACCAAAAAGGTTGGCCCTGTGAGAAAGCCAGAGGATCTGAAGGGGATAAAACTTAGAATGCCAAATAACAAAACTTTCTTGCATATGGCGCGGGCTTTGGGAGCTTCTCCCACTCCTATGAGTTTCACGGAAGTTTATCTAGCATTGAAAACGGGAGCCATAGATGGACAGGATAATCCTCTTCCAACAGATTATAGTGCAAAGTTCTGCGAAGTAACTCATTACATAGTTCTCACCGATCATCAAATAGGTATGATTTGTCCGGTGATTAACGAAAAGTTGTGGCAAAGTATGCCAGAGGAGTACAGGAATTACATCAAAAGAGCTATGGCGGTTGCACGACATTATATGAACTATACTGTTCTTGAACAGGAAGCAAAACTTCTCAAAGTCTTCCGTGAAGAGTATGGTATGGAAATAATAATCCCTGACAAAGAAGCTTTCATAGAACATGCACGTGAATATTATCTAAATAGTCCCGCATTCAGCGACTCTTGGAAAGAGCTTTACGAAAAAATCCAGGAAATGTGATGAAAACTCGCCAAGGCCGGCAGAGTTTTTCCACTCTGTCGGTCTTGGCTTTGATAAAAGGGGTGCACAGATCTCATGAGAAAATGGCTCCTAAGTATTTTCAAGGGAGTGTTGGATGCTGTAGAAATTCATATGCCATCGATTTTGCTCTTTGCATTTACTTTGTCCATGTTTCTCCAAGTCTTGTTAAGATACGTTTTTAAATTTCCTTCACCAGAGCTTTATGAGATAACTTCCTACTCTTTTGTGTGGACGGTCTTGCTTGGGGCAGCTTACGCCCATCGTTACCGTGATCATTTGAAATTTAACATCATCTATGAAAAACTTCCAAGAAAGGCGCAATTGGTTATAGATATCACCTTCGACTCGTTGATAACCGTTCTTTTCATAATTTCATTGAAACCCATCCTGAAGCAAGCTTTTTGGTATCACATTATCCGTACGGAAGTGTTGGGGATACCTTGGACTTACTTGGTGCTCTGCTTACCGGTATTCATGATCCTCGTTGTGTATCATAATATCGTGTTCATATATTACGAAATCAGAGAATTGATAACGGGCATTCCTGTAAATCTGGAGGGAAAGCCATGGGAAAGATGATCTTTTTCTTGACCTTTGGAGCCATGTTTGTTCTGGGGTATCCTATAGTGTTTTCTATGATAGCAGCAGGTATACTGTATTTTCTTGCAACGGGAATAAGTCTTCCAAATTTACTGGATATTCTGACAATACAATTTTCTGGCCAGTATGTTCTGATATCTGTGCCACTTTTCATATTCACTGCTAACGTCATGAACGATTGCGAAATAACAGCAAGATTATTCGATTTCATAAAAAAAGCTTTGGGAGGCATCAGGGGAGGATTAGGATACGCAAACATTGCTGCTAGTATCATCTTTGCAGGAATGAGCGGATCGGAGATAGCAGATGTCTCAGGAATTGGGAGCATCGAAATAAAAGCTATGCTAGATGAAGGATACGATGGTCCCTTTGCTTGCGCAGTCACGGCTGCTTCGGCTACCATAGGTCCAATCATTCCCCCTAGTATTCCGATGGTTATCTATTCGATGCTTACGGGAACCTCTCTTGGATACTTATTTCTGGCGGGATTTCTGCCAGGTCTCCTTTTGGGGGCTTTTGAGATGCTGATGGTTTACATCCTATCTAGAATGCGTAACTATCCGCGCGGGAAAAGAGTACCCTTACCTCTTCTCGTAAGATCCTTCTGGGTTTCTTTGCCAGCCCTTTTGGCCCCTATGATCTTACTGGCGGGTATCTATGGAGGCATTTTCACGGCTACTGAGGCTGCTGCAGTTGTAGTGATCTACGTAATACTGATAAGCTGGTTCATATACAGGACACTTGGATGGAAAAAGCTCTATAAGATCTTGATGCGTACGGCGGAAGCTGTTGGATATATAAGTTTCATAGTTGCATCAGCGAACATCTTTACCTACGTCGTTGCACGCGAACACATTCCTCAACTTCTAACAGAAGCTTTCATCAATGCCGGTTTACTTTCAAATAGAGTGCTGCTTCTACTGAGTACAAATTTGTTGTATTTCACACTGGGAATGTTCATAGACGTCTCCATAATACAGCTGGTTGTAATTCCTATGATTTTTCCATTAGTTACAGCGGCTGGAATAGATCCTGTTCATTTTGGCATAATCACTACCGTTAACCTCATGATGGCGCTGGACACACCGCCCTATGGTCAGACAGGTTATATCACCAGTGCGTTGAGTGGAACACCTCTTCGTGAAGTTTTCAAAGAAATGCTGAAGTACTGGATACCAATAGAAGTTGCCGCACTGATGATTATAACCTTCTGGCCAGATTTCGTGTTGTTCTTACCGCGGCTTTTTGGATATTCCGGTTGAATGTGTACTCGTTCAAAGAACTTCAGGCAAGAGCTTTCACAGACATTCGTTCCACGAACTTTACTTTGAGAACAACTTGCATAGGATTAGTCCGTTTTTTTCTGTTTTTTATTCGATCTAGAAGAATTGTAGCAGCTATCAATCCTATCTGTTGAGGATCCTGTTTTACGCAAGTTATCGGTGGGTCGAAGATTTCGTTCCAGTATGCATCGTCAAAGCTGACGATGGAGACTTCATTTGGGATTTTTATATTCAATTCCTTCGCTGCTTTCAGCACACCGAGTGTCATCAAGTTGTTTCCAACCACAATCGCCGTTGGTCTGTCCCTTAGACTCATTATGTTTATAAACGCATCGTGCGCGTGGTATTCATTGGAATTTCCATCTTTAATCCACTCCTCTTTTATTTCAAGTTGATTTCTGTACTTCAGGAAAGCTTTCAACCTAGCTTCTCCTGTGTATGTACCTTTGAGAGGGTGAATGAGCGCTATTTTTCTGTGTCCCTTTGAGATGAGATACTCCATGATCATCCTCATACCCTCCTCGTTATCGGAAATCACAAAGTCTGCATCTATCCCCTCTACCAATCTGTCAAAAAACACTATGGGAATTTTGTATCCTTCTAAAACTGTTTTAAACAGCTTTGCGTTTGCTTTTATACTAACCGGTGCTGCTAATATTCCTTCAACCCGCTGATTGATAAGGGTTTTTATCTGCTCGGCTTCTTTCTCAGGATCATCATCCGTTGAGCATAAAAGCAGCCTGTATCCAAGGTGGAACAGGGCCTTTTCCATGTTTGACACAATTTCTGCGAAGAAACTTCCGCTCAGCTCGGGAATGAGAACCCCTATTGTTCTTGTGGTACCTTTTT
>NZ_JAGGZH010000151.1 GCF_021162145.1 Thermotoga sp. | reverse complement strand
TGTCTGCATCTCTGATTCTGCTTTCTGCAGCTGTCAGGTTTTCTGCAGCAACACCGAGGTTGGAAATAGTGTGTTCAAGTCTGTTCTGTACAGCACCCAGTGCAGCCCTTGCAGTGCTCACTCTGTGAATGGCGGCATCTATGACCATTATCGCTCTTTCAGCAGAATCCTGAGAAGTGACGTCGAGAGAAGCGGTTGTCAAACCAAGAGCTCCGGAACTCATATCATCGATTCCTGCAACCATGTTATGTCCTTCGTTGGTTCCAATCTGGAAGACAAGCTGAGAAGCTGTTGTATTTATAGCTTCAACTCTCACAACTGCACTGTCAACTATTTCTCCAGACGGCAGTGCTCCTCCGAAGTCATCTAAATCAAAAACGGCATCCCACTTGAAAACAATAGTACCAGTAGCATTAGTGGTACCAATAGCAAAAGTAGCCTGCCCATCACTTAAGCTTACAATAGTAAAAGCAGTTCCACCAGCTGTGAACAGGGTGATTTTAACATCAAGACCAGATGTAGCAGTCCCAGAAAGCTGACCAACTTCTATTACGTATGTTCCTTCCTGTGCGGTGCTGCTAACAGTTCCAAGCTCTACGTCTATGTTACCACCGGTCACGACTTTGGCGTCAACTTCACTCCTGAAGCTTTCAAGTTTTCCATCGAGAAGTTTCTTGGTGTTGAATTCTGTTGTTCTTGCGATTCTATCGATTTCTTCTCTGAGCTGATCGATTTCTTTCTGAATCTGCTCTCTGTCAACGTCGGTATTCGTATCGGATGCTGCCTGAACTGCGAGTTCTCTCATTCTCTGAAGAATAGAGTGAACTTCTGTGAGTGCTCCTTCTGCTGTCTGGATCAAGGAAATGGCGTCCTGAGCATTCTTAATTGCCATGTTCAAACCCCTGATCTGACCTCTCATCTTTTCGCTTATCGCAAGACCAGCTGCATCGTCACCAGCTCTGTTGATCCTCAAACCAGAGGAGAGTCTTTCAAGGGTTTTACTCATGCTGTACTGAGTCTGATTAATGCTTCTCCAGGCGTTCAATGCACTGATATTATGATTGATCCTCATAAACCGCTCACCTCCGTGTGAAGGTTTTTACTTCCCTGTACCCGGCGCCGGGTTTTTCCATCATATTAATCGGAAAGACGGAGGAGAATTTTAATGTTAAATGTTTGTAAACCCAGAAGGTGATAGAATCTACCTTGAAAAGCTTGCAGGGAGGGAGAGAGGTGGGTTTCATATCTGATAGCGCAAGGATCGGGAAAAACGTGAAACTGGGTCACGATGTAGTGATAGAGGACGGAGTTGTCATAGGAGACAATGTTACTATTGGCCACAACGTGATCATCAAGGAAGGAACCGTGGTGGAGGGAGGTTGTGTTATTTTCGATGGGGCAATTCTTGGGAAAAAGCCTTTTAAATCGTCTATATCTGCTATTACAGAAGAGAAAAAACTGCCACCTTTGAGGGTAGGGAAGGGAGTGACCATAGGAGCGAATTCTGTGATATACCGCGGAAGTGTGTTGGGGGATTTCGTGTTCGTGGGGGATCTTGTGGTAATAAGAGAAGAAGTGGAAATAGGAGATCACACCGTGGTAGGAAAAGGAGTGACTGTAGAGAACAAAACGAAGATCGGAAAGTACGTGAAAATAGAAACGAACGCTTACATCACCGCACTATCAACGATAGAGGATTACTGCTTTGTGGCTCCCGAAGTGACGTTCACGAACGACAATTTCCTTGGAAGAACGGAAGAAAGGAAAAAATTCTTCAAAGGACCCACGCTCAAGAAAGGTGCCAGAGTGGGGGCGAATGCTACCATACTTCCTGGAGTCGTAATAGGGGAAGATGCCCTGGTAGCAGCAGGGGCAGTTGTAACAAAAGACGTTCCTCCGAGAAAGATCGTGATGGGGATCCCAGCCAGGGTAATCAAAGATGTCCCAGAAAATCAGCTTCTTGAAAATCAGCTTTACTACAAGGAGGAATGAGATTGACCCTTGCCATCCTCAACCACTATGCTAGCATTCCGGAGATGGGAAGTGCGGAAACAAGGCATTTTGAACTTGCAAGAAGATTCGTAAAAGATGGCCACAGCGTGGACATCTACGTTGGGGATTTTTCGCACCTCGTAGGAGAAAGGTGGAGCGAAACATTCGGATGGCGTTTTTCAAAAGAGGGTGTGAACTTCATCGTCGTGAAAACAAGGGAGTACTCTGGAAACTCGCTACACAGGTTTCTTTCTTCTTACGATTACTACAGGAACGGAAAGAAGTTGATCGTTCAAAAAGACTACGATGTGATCATCGCCTCCTCACCGCACCCATTCTCCTGGAGCCTTGGGTGGTACTATGTGAGAAAGAAGAAAGGAAAGCTCTTTCTTGAAGTCAGAGATGTCTGGCCCGACGATCTTGTAGAGCTTGGTTCTATCTCTTACTTTCACCCTGTCTCGAAAATCTTTGACTTCATGTGCAGAAAGTACTATCCGAAGGCTGAGGGAGTCATTTCTCTTGTTCCGGATCTTTCAAAGCACTTTGAGAGGCTGAGAGTGCATCCCGAAAAGCTCGTTTTCATTCCAAACGGTGTAGATCTGAACCGTTTCAAAGATTTCGAGCACTGTTTTGAAGTGGAAGAAATTTTCTCCAGAGTACCGGAGAAGAAAGTGAAGGTTCTCTACGCGGGATCAATCGTTCCACACAGTGGAATAAAAGAGTTTCTTGAGATGCTTACGAGGGTAAGGAGTGATGCAAAGGAAAAATTTGTTTTCATCTTCGTAGGTCCTTCTCAGCCAGACTACTTCGAGGAAGTGAGAAAAATTTCCAGAGAGCTTCAAAACGTCTTTTTCTTCGATCCTGTTCCCAAAAAGTGTGTTCCATTTCTCTTTCAAAAGGCGGATTTCCTTCTCTTCACCCTTTCTCCCACCACGATGAACCACCCCGCGGTGAGCTCCTACAAGGTGATTGATTACATGGCGTCTGGAAAGCCTGTTTTGTGCGTTGATGTGGAAGGTCTTCTGTTCAAAGAAACAAAAGGAGCGATCTTCTTCAACAAAGAGAATTTCGAAGAGGTTTTAACGAAGATGCTCACAGACAGTTACTCCCATCTTGGTCAAAGAAACATAGAGTACGTTGAGCGTGAGAGGAACTGGGACCGTCTTTACGAAAAGTTAAAAGAATTCATCTTCTCTTGAAACACGAGGTTAGGATAGAATATCTTATGCTGCATATTTTGAAGCCAGGAGTGTTATGCGTCAGCTACTCTCCCCTGAAGGGGGAAAGCCTGCTCGGCTCTTCTGACAGAGGGGAGCATCAGGCTGGCTGACAAACAGTCCCTTTAAATGCTCTTGGTCTTTTACAAGCACTCTCAAGGCTATGTTTATAGCTCCTACTGTGTCTGCTTGCTCTTCGTAGCCACAGTTTTTGCACTTGGACACTTCTCTATGACTTGGTCCGTTGTCTTTGAAAACAAAACCGCATACAGGACAAGTCTGAGACGTGTATACTGGGTCGACTTTTTGATGGGATCGTCGATTTTACCCTGTCTCAGGTATTCGTAGTGCTTGTTCCAACCATAGATTCGCATCCACTCGATGTGGTCCTGCAGAGTGCTCAAGGAAACATGCCAAGCCCCATCGAATCTATTTGAAGGATGCAGTACGATTGTAGGTGTACTTTGCGATCAAGGGTTTGCGCTTGGGAGACCTGTTCCAGAATTTCTTTGCAGCCTTGGAATCTGGTTTTCTGCGCTTCAGCTCTTTGTATTGTACCTGGAGCATCTGATATATCGAAGCTGCTTCGCGTTCTGCGTTGATGGCAAGTTGAGCAGGAAGATTGAAGCGCTCTCTGATTACGCTGTAATAGAGCCTGCGCAGCTTCTGAATGTTGGTGGTCTTGCCTTTGAGCTTCTGCTCCAAAACAAAACTCGCAGCTTCTGTGTAAGCTACTGCTGTTTCAAGAAGCTGTCTCTTTTGTTCTCTGGTCAGCTCCAGCTTGAATCTGCAGGAGAGTGTCATTTGGATTCTTCACACTTCGACCATATTTTAATACCCGTGCGAAAGGAGGTGCAGGTGGGCTGCTCCTCCTAATCCCCTGAAGGGGATGGACCTCCGCAGCCCGGGTTTCTATGAAGCATCTCACGGAGAGAGACTACCGCTGGAACTTCATCGTCAACTCTCTAGATAACGCCTTTTTCAGTCTCGGAATGACCCTTGGTTCTATCTTTACGCTCTTTCCCGTTTTTGCCAAAAACCTTGGGGCGTCGAATGTGGAGCTTGGCCTCATTCCAGCCATTGCAAACCTTGGCTGGGGCATTCCGGCAATATGGGGAGCCAAGTACGCCGAGAGGTCCCCAAAGAAACTGAACTTGGTGCTCAAGGTTACACTGGGAGAAAGGCTTCCATATTTCCTCATGGCGCTGATCAGCTTCTACCTTGCTGTTTCCTCGCCGAAATTTGCTCTTTACCTTTCCATTTTGATGATGGGTATCGCCACGTTCTCTATGGGGTTTCTGGGACCACCGTGGATGAGCATGATAGAGAAGGTCATCAATCCAAAAAGAAGGGGCACTTTCTTTGCTATGGGAAACGGTCTGGGAGCAATCCTGGGGATCGGTGGTTCTATCATAGCGAAGGACTTGCTTGCAAACTATCCGTTTCCGAGAAACTTTGGGTACGTGTTTCTCACAGCGTTTGTTTTCTTCATGGTGTCTTTCGTCTTCTTGGCACTCACCAGGGAAGTACCCGATCAGATCACTCCGGTGAACGAACCCATATGGAACTACATAAAGAATATGAAACATGTATTTCTGGACAGAAACTTCAGAAATTTCTTGATAGAGAGAATCATTACCAGTTTCATGTTCGCCTCCAGTGGTTTCATCACTGTGTATCTGCTGGAGAAATTCTCACTTCCAGACGATGCAGCAGCGGTGTTCACAGCGATAGTTCTTGCATCCCAGGGTGTTTCGTCGTTCGTGTTTGGCCCTTTGGGTGACAGAAAAGGACACAAATTGAATCTTCTCTTCAGCAAGATTTTCTATTCTCTTGCCGTTTTGATAGCGTTCTTCTCAACAGATCCAGTACACGCTTACCTTGTTTTTGCTCTGGTTGGACTCGTCAACACCACAAACAACGTGGGAAACATGGCGATCACACTGGATTTTGTCTCTGGGAAAAGGAAGGAGCTCTACATGGGGTCTCTGTACTTTTCCATCGCACCTTTTTCTTTCATAGCCCCGCTCATTGGTGGCAAGATGGCAGACGCCTTCGGGTACGGCTCTCTCATGGTTGTCACGGGTTTGATAGGATCGTTTGCGTGTTTTTATGTTGTGAAATTCATCGTGGATCCAAGAGTTCAGAGTAGAAGCAATTGAAAATTCTTCTCTTCGATGATAAAATCCCCAAGGGACTTATCACACACGCTCCTGGATCCCACCCTCGGTGCCTGTAAAAAGGCCGGTGTGGGTGTGAAGGGAGCGGAGGGTCAAAACCAAAAGGATGGAGGTGTTGTTCGTGGCGGTTGTCACCATGAAACAGCTCCTGGAAGCGGGAGTACATTTTGGACACAGAACGAGAAGATGGAACCCGAAGATGGCTCCTTACATCTACACAGAGAGAAAAGGGATCTACATCATCGACCTTCAGAAGACCCAGCAACTCTTAGAGGAAGCCTACTACTTCGTGAGGGAAAAAGCCAGTGAAGGTGCGACGATTCTCTTTGTGGGAACGAAAAAACAGGCCCAGGGTGTCATAAAAGCGGAAGCGGAAAGGTGTGGGGCCTTCTACGTGAACAACAGATGGCTTGGCGGACTCCTCACGAACTTCAAGACGATCAGGACCAGAATCGACAAGCTCATCGAACTCGAGGAGATGGAACAGAGTGGAAAGCTCGACGAACTTCCGAAAAAAGAGCAGAGTAGAATAAGAAGGGTGCTGGAAAAACTCAGAAAGAACCTGGGTGGACTCAAGGAGATGAGGAAACTTCCCGATATCGTCTACATAGTGGATCCGAGAAAAGAAAAGATCGCCGTTGCCGAGGCTAACAAACTCGGTATTCCCATCGTGGCCATAGTTGATACGAACTGTGATCCTGATCCGATCGATTACGTGATCCCGGGAAATGATGATGCGATCAGATCTATAAAGCTCATCACCTCCGTTATCGCGGATGCGTACCTCGAGGGAAGAGAAGGAGCTCCACTCACGACAGAGGAAACACCGGAGACCGAAGAAACAACCGAGGAGATGGCAGGAGAGATCAACCTGGAAGATCTGGAAGAAGAAGAGGTGTGAAAGGGGCACTCTCGCCCCTTCAAATTTTTTCCAATTTCACAGCGGTTCCGTACGCAAGGATCTCCGCTGCACCACTCATGATTGTGGAAGAAGAGTATCTGAACCCTATCACCGCGTCTGCTCCAAGTTTTTCTGCTTCTTTCATCATTCTCTCCACGGCGATGTTTCTTGCCTCTGTGAGCATTTCGGTGTAACCCTTCAACTCACCACCGGCGAGAGTTTTCAGCGCGGCGGCTATATCCCTTCCCAGATGCTTCGACATCACAACGTTTCCTGAAACCACGCCAAGGATCTCCTTCACCCTGTATCCTGGCACCTGTTCGATGGTGGTGACTATCATTCTCCACACCCCCTCAGAAGTCTTTCACTTCAAGAATTTTACAGGAAAGATAGGCAAATACCACTCCAATCAGAGTGTAAGACAGTGACGGCCACACTGTCATCTCTCCCCTCAAGATGTAGAGGTATGTGTTCAGGATGGACAGAGGTTTTATGAACCCTCCGAGTATTGTTGTTCCCGCAAGGAGGGCGATCGAGACAATGAGGGGTTTGACCTGGTCAGAGAACAGCACGGAAAGAAAGATGGTGATGGAGAACCACATAAAGAGTCCTATCGTTTCCACAAGGAGATAACGAAGCACTTGATTCGTATCCAGTGACTTGCCGATGATCCAGCTGACAGGCAGTGGAAGAACAGCGAGTACGAAAAGGGCCAAAAAAGTGAAAACAAGCGGGATGAAAAATTTCACGGTAAAAAGCTTTCTTCTGGTAACTCTCACCAGCAGAAGTTCCATCGTTTCGTTCTCTATTTCTCTTGCAAACACAGGAAAAGCCATTATGATCGCAAATATAGGAACGAACTGTCCCAGATTTTTTCCGTACCACTGGGTGATGATGTAGAAGTTCCAGTCAGAAAGCTTTTTCATGAACTCGTCTGTGACGCCGAACTTTTCCAGAACGTTTTTCGGGGCACTCTTGACGAGCTCAGAAAGGCTCTGCGTGTAGTCCTTCATGACAACAAGAAGGATGAAGGTTCCCAGGAGAATGAAGAACATCACAAAAAAGCGCACCCTCATATCCCTGAACTCTTTAGTGAGCATCTTTCTCACCCCTCACGATGGACTCGAAGATGTCTTCAAACGAGGCATCTTCCACCTGGGCGTTTTCTGGTATCTCCTCTTTTCTCATCAGGTAGACCTTCTCCCCACTCTTGAGAGTTCTCAGAAGATAGCCGCTCAAAGTATCCTTCGAGACGACGAGCTTGTAGGAGGACTTTATATCATCAAGATTCCCTGAGAGGATCACTCTCCCTTCCTTCATGATGGCAACTTTGTCTGCTATCTTCTCCACTTCTGCGAGTACATGACTGGTGTAGAGAACTGCTTTTCCGTCGTAAGTGAGTGACCTTACGTGTTCGAGGAGGTCGCTTCTCACAAGGGGATCGAGTCCCCAGGTGGGTTCATCGAGTATATAGAGGTCCACGTCTTCTGCGAGAACAAGAGAGAGATAAAGAATCGTTCTCATACCGTGTGATAGGTTCACCACCTTTTCGTTGAGGTCTATCTTGTATCTTTCGAGCATCTCGAGGGATCTTTCTTCATGAAAGTTCTTTCCGATTTTTCTGAAGAGTGATACTATCTCTTTCACCTTGAGATAGGGGTAGAGCCTCTTTTCCTCTGGAAGGTAGGTGAACGTACCGTTCAATTCGATCTCTCCGGCAGATTTCTTCCTGAGGCCTACAATACACTTTAAAGTGGTGGTCTTTCCCGCACCA
>NZ_JAGGZH010000150.1 GCF_021162145.1 Thermotoga sp. | reverse complement strand
GAATAGGAACATCAGATCCATGGTGTAGTCGGTAACATCCACGGTCAATCTATTGAAAAAAGAGCTCACGCCCAGTATGAGCAGGATGTTGAAAACGTTACTCCCCACTATGTTGCCAACGAGTATGTCACTTTCCTTCTTTACTGTCGAGACAACACTGACCACAAGCTCCGGAAGAGACGTCCCCACAGCAACGATGGTGAGCCCAACAAAAGCTTGAGAAAGGCCGAATTTCTGAGCTATTTTTACGACGTTCTCTATGGCAAGGTTCCCACCCAACCACAGAAAAAGGGTACCGGCGACGATCATCAGAAGGCTGAGTCGAACACTTTTTTGCTCCTTTATCTCCTCCAGTTCCTCCTCCACCACGTCCTTTGCAGACGTGATCAGGTAGTACATGAAGATCACCATGAACGAGAGGAAAACCACTCCATCGTGCCAAGAAAGATAGTGATTCTTCGAGAAAAGACTGATGAAGGAGATCGTTGAAAGGATCATGAAAGGTATTTCGGATTTGATCGTACTCTTTTTGACGGGAATTGCTCTGAAGAGAGCTGCAAGCCCAAGGCAGAGTCCGATGTTCGCTATGTTGCTTCCAACCACATTTGAGATGGCAATGCTCGTGTAACCTTTCAAGGTGGAAACGAGTGAGGAAACGAGTTCTGGAAGAGACGTTCCAAAAGCCACAACCGAAAGTCCCACAATCAGTTTGGAGATTCCAAGTTTCAGAGCGAGTGAAGAAGCACCTCCTATGAGCCAGTTCGCCCCAAGCACCAGTAACGCTATTCCCAGAGCTGTTAACAGGAACGCCACGATTTCATCACTCTCCAATGATTTTCACCAGTACTCTCTTTGGCCTCATCCCGTCGAACTCTCCGTAGAACACCTGTTCCCATGGCCCCAGATCCAGTTTGCCGTTGGTGATCGCTATGATCACTTCTCTTCCCATTATCGTCCGTTTCAGGTGAGCATCCGCGTTGTCTTCACCAGTGTCGTTGTGTCTGTACTGAGAATAGGGCTTTTCCGGGGCGAGTTTTTCCAACCAGACTTCGAAATCGTGATGAAGGCCTGGTTCATCGTCGTTTATGAAAACACTCGCCGTGATGTGCATGGCGTTACAGAGAAGAAGGCCTTCTTTTATGCCGCTCTCTTTTACACATTCTTCAAGCAATGGTGTGATGTTTATGAACTCTCTTCTCTTTTTCGTGTGGAACCAGAGTTCTTTTTTGTAGGATTTCATTCTTTATCCTCCCCTTCCACGAGTTCGAAGTCTATCTCTCCCCTGATCTTGTCAGCCCTCACGACTTTTGCCTTCAGGACATCTCCGAGCCTGAAGATTCGCCCCCTTCTTCGTCCGACCAGCATGTTCTTTGCTTCATCATAGTAATAGTAGTCATCAAGTGTTGAAATGTGTATGAGACCCGAAATGCTCTTTTCTGGAATCTCCACGAAGAGGCCGAACTTTGTGATATTTGTCACCACCACATCGAACACTTCTCCTATGTGGCGCGAGATGTACTCCACCTTCTTCATGGCGATCAGGTCCCATTCCGCCTCGTCTGCCACTCTTTCCCTCCGACTGCAGTGCTTGGCGATCTTGGGAAGAACCTTCGAGAACTTATCCACCTGCTCTGGGGTAAAGTAACCGTCTTGCTCGAGATAGAGCTTCAGAAGTCTGTGGACGACGAGGTCCGGGTATCTCCTGATGGGGGAGGTAAAGTGTGTGTAGGCGTAAGAGGCAAGTCCGAAGTGCCCAATGTTCATCGCAGAGTACATCGCTCTTTTCATTGATCGAACAAGGAGTCTTTCTACACTGCTCCTCAGAGGATGATCCTTTACTTTCTCGAGGAGTTTCTGCAGCATACCAGGATGTATGTTGCGGGAGAGTTTTGCTCTTATTCCCATAGCTTCGAGATAGTTTTTCAGCTGGAAGATCGTCTCAAGATCCGGTTCTTCGTGAACCCGGTACACGAAGGGAAGCCCAGCGTGGTCGAAAATCTCCGCGATTGTCTCGTTTGCCCTTATCATGAACTCTTCTATCACCCTTTCCGCAACTCCACGTCTTCTTGGAACGATGTCCACCACCTGTCCGTTCTCATCGAACACAACTTTTACTTCATCGCTCTCTATGTCGAGTATGGCACCTCTTCTTCTCCTCGCCTCTCTCAAGATCTCTGCGAGCTCCACAGCGTTGTGTATGAGATCGCTGAAGGGTTCGTATTCCTTCACCGAAGAAGGTTTTTCCAGAAACTCGTTGACTCTCTCGTAGATCATCCTCTTCTTATTTCTTATCACGCTGGGGAAAACATCGTATCTCACAACACGACCTTCCCGGTCGATCTCCATCTCGACACTCATGGTGAGCCTATCTTTTCCCTCCACGAGACTGCATATTCCGTTGGAGAGCCTGAACGGAAGCATCGGAATGACAGTGTCTATGAGGTATACACTCGTTCCCCTTTTGAGAGCCTCCTGATCCAGAGCGGAACCCTCTTTCACGTAGTGAGAAACGTCTGCTATGTGAACACCAAGAAGATAATTTCCATTTGGAAGCTTCTCTACAGAGATGGCATCGTCGAAATCCTTGGCAGTCTCCCCATCTACGGTGACGATGACTCTGTCCCTCAGATCCCTTCTTCCTGCAAGATCTCTCTTTCTCACTCTGGAGGGTACTGTGTTTACCTCCTTCAAAACTTCTTCAGGAAACTCCCCCGGTTCCGGAAGATCGTGCTTCACAATCACGCTGGGCAGGTCGATGGACGGATCATCCAGATCTCCCAGGACCT
>NZ_JAGGZH010000149.1 GCF_021162145.1 Thermotoga sp. | reverse complement strand
GGAGGAATACGAGGAAAGAAGTGAGATAGAAGGATTGTTTGGGAATCTCAAAGGAAAGGTATGATGCAGCGTGCAGGGAAGATATGGCTATGGTGTTGGCTCTTGTGAGGTTTCTTGCCTGCAACATGTATGTGGCATATTTTTTGCTCATTTTTATATCGTCTTATCTTGTTTCATCTCGAGATCTCTCCCCCTTCACAAGAATTTTTGTAACACCGCCGGCACCTCTTGACGTCGGCGTTTGAAAATGCTAAACTATTCAGACGGAATGGCGTGCCGAGGTGGCGGAACTGGCAGACGCGCATGACTCAGGAACAAGTGGGGAGTTCCCCGTGCGGGATCAAGTCCCGCCCTCGGCACCACAGGAAAGCGGAGGTTTTCCCTCCGCTTTTTTTTGGAGGAAAACGGGGTGAAAGAAGTTGACCTTTTCGGAACAAAGATCCTCTGTGGAAAAAGAGACGAATTTTTGAACGAAATTGAAAGAAGAGTAGAGAAGAAAAAGAAGACATTCGTGGTTACCATGAACGCTTCGATTCTCCTGAGAGCAATAGAAGACGAAGAGTACCGCACTGTCATCGACTCTGCCGATTTGATCGTACCCGATGGATCCGGCGTGGTCTGGGCGATAGGATTCCTCACGGGCAATCGTACAGAAAGACTTCCGGGTATAGAGATAATGAAGTGTCTTTGTGACAGATCGAGAGAAACCGGTTGGAGGATTTACCTTCTTGGGTCAAAAGAGGAAATTGTCAGAAGGGCGGCTGACTCGCTGAAAAAAGCTGGCGTGAATGTTGTGGGATATCACCATGGTTTCTTCCGGGAAGAAGAATCAGAAAGGGTGGTGAGGGATATAAACGAAAGATCCACCGACCTTCTGTTCGTAGGGATGGGAGTTCCCCGTCAGGAAAAGTGGGTACACGCACATCTTCCCAGATTGAAAGTGAAACTTGCCATGGGTGTTGGGGGATCCATAGATGTCATATCGGGAAAGAAGAAGAGAGCTCCAAAATGGGTTCAGAGAATGAATCTTGAGTGGTTGTATCGTTTTTTTCAGTCCCCTGTCAGCAAAAGAAAGGTCCCCTTTCAGGTCTTGAAATTCGTCTTTTTGGTTTTAAGAGAAAAACTGAAAAAATAGAAACCGAAGGCTCTTTTGAAGAGCCTTTATTTTTAAACATTGGGAGGTGTTTCTTGTGGAGTTCGAGGGCACTGCCGTCACCAAAGTCAGTGGCTGGAGATGGTTTTTACTTGCCCTGCAACATTTCGTTGCCATGTTCGGAGCCACTGTACTGGTTCCTTTGATAACAGGACTTGATCCCCTTGTGGCCCTTCTCACAGCGGGTATAGGCACCCTCATATTCCACTTCGTAACCGGTGGAATAGTACCTGTTTTTCTCGGTTCGAGTTTTGCTTTCATAGCACCCGTTCTGGCAGTAAAAGAGATGTACGGGAACCTGGCCTATGCGACTGGCGGGATATTCGTTGCAGGGCTCTTCTATGTGCTCTACGCGGTAATAGTGAAGATCGTGGGTCCCGAGAAGATAAAAAAACTCCTTCCACCGGTTGTCACTGGAGGCATGATAATGGTGATAGGTCTTACTCTCAGTCCCGTTGCCATTCGAATGGCGTCTAAGGATTGGCCCCTTGCGATCGTGGTCATTGCCACTGTGGTTTTTGTTGCCACGATGACAAGAGGTTTCTTCAGTATGATACCTGTGATAACAGGTGTGATCGTTGGGTATGTTATAGGACTTGTGATGGGAAAAATAGACACTACTGCCATTCTGAACACACCTCTTTTCAGTGTGCCGAAGGTGATGCTTCCCAAGTTCGATTACGGTGCGATATTCATGGTGGTTCCCGTTACGCTAGCCACGTTCATGGAGCATCTTGGAGACATCACCACGAATGGGGCGGTCGTTGGAAAGAATTTCTTCGACAAACCGGGGCTTCACAGAACTCTCCTCGGTGATGGACTGGCCACAGCGGTTGCGGGTCTTCTTGGAGGGCCGGCGAACACCACTTACAGTGAGAACACGGGGGTACTGGCGCTCACGAGAGTCTACGATCCGTCCGTTTTAAGGGGTGCTGCCCTCGTTGCCATATTCGCTGCTTTCGTTTCCAAATTCGGTGCGATCTTGCAAACGATCCCAGAAGCAGTCATGGGCGGAGTGAGTCTCATTCTGTTCGGTATGATCACGTCCGTTGGGGTAAGAACGATGGTGAACGCAAGGGTAGATTTTTCCAAGCCCAGGAACCTGATGATCGCCGCCCTGATGCTCACAACTGGTATAGGAGGAGCCGTTTTGAAGGTGGGAAGAATCGAACTCAAAGGAATAGGGCTTGCCGCACTTGTGGGGATAGCTTTGAACTTGATTCTTCCGAAAAGAGATTGAAAAGAAGATGTACTAGAATTCTGAACATAGGAGGTGATGAAGAATGGAAAATTTCGTGTTTCACAACCCAACCAAACTCATCTTCGGGAAAGGAACAATACCTCGGATAGGCGAGGAGATAAGAAACTTTGGAATAAAGAAAGTACTCTTTCTCTACGGAGGTGGGTCTATAAAAAGAAACGGTGTCTATGACCAGGTGGTGAAGTCTCTCAAAAGATACGGAGTAGACTGGGTAGAGGTCTCCGGTGTCAAGCCGAACCCTGTTCTTTCTAAGGTGCACGAGGCGATCGAAATCGCCCGAAAGGAAAAAGTGGAAGCAGTTCTTGGAGTTGGTGGAGGAAGTGTTGTTGACTCAGCAAAGACCGTGGCAGCTGGTGTGGTTTACGAAGGTGATATCTGGGATGCCTTCATTGGGAAATACGTGATAAAAGAAGCACTTCCCATTTTCGATGTACTGACGATCTCTGCCACGGGAACGGAGATGAACGGAAACGCCGTCATAACGAACGAAGAAACGAACGAAAAGTACGGTGTGAGTTCGAAGGCCCTTTATCCAAAGGTCTCTATAGTTGATCCCTCTGTTCAATCGACCCTTTCCAGAGAGCAAACGGTGTACGGGGCGGTGGATGCCATCGCCCACATACTGGAGTACTACTTCGATGGGAGCAGCCCGGAGATCTCGAACGAAATAGCAGAAAGCACCATCAGGACCATTATGAAGATGACGGAGAAGCTCCTTGAAAAGCCAGATGATTACGAGGCAAGGGCCAATTTCGCCTGGTGCGCGACCATAGCTCTCAACGGAATTATGGCAGTTGGAAGAAAGGGTGGAGAGTGGTCGTGTCACAGGATAGAACATTCATTGAGCGCTCTCTACGACATCGCTCATGGTGCGGGCCTGGCGATCGTTTTCCCAGCGTGGATGAGGTACGTGTACAGGGAAAATATTCATCAGTTCGAAAGGTTCGCAAAAAGGATCTTCAACCTAGAAGGAGAAGGTGAGGATCTCATTCTGAGAGGTATAGACTCATTCAAAAACTGGCTTAAGAAGGTGGGAGCCCCTGTGACTCTCAGGGATGCTGGTATCCCGGAGGAGGACATTGAGAAAATAGTGGACAACGTGATGCTCCTTGTGGAGAAAAATCTGAAGCCAAAGGGAGCCACACTGGGTAAGGTAAAAGTTCTAGACAGAGAAGACGTTCGAGAGATATTGAAAATAGCTGCGAAATGAAATAAATGATATAATAAGTAAGGCGCGGAGGCGTGTCCGAACTGGCTAAGGAGCCGGTCTCGAAAACCGGTGGGCCGCAAGGCCCTTGTGGGTTCGAGTCCCACCGCCTCCGCCATTTTTTGTATAATGAAAACCAGGGGGTATGAAAAATGGAGGTCGAAGCTGTCGAAAAGGAAGCGATTGAGAAGCTGGGAAGAGTGTCAAACGCTCAGGAGCTGGAACAGTTCAGGGTGGAATTTCTCGGAAAAAAGGGAAAGATCACCAGTTTACTGAAGCACCTCAAAAATCTCCCTCCCGAAGAAAGGCCTGCCTACGGAAAGAAAGTGAACGAACTCAGAGAGAAGGTGGAGAGGTTGTTCTCAGAGAAAAAGAAGCAGATAGAGGTGCTCCTTGAAAGAGAGAGAATGGAGAAAATGCGAGTGGACGTTACAGTACCAGGAGCCAGAAGGAAGGTAGGGCATTCTCATCCTGTAATGAAGGTGATGGAAGAGATAGAAAGGATTTTTATTTCCATGGGATTCGATGTGGTGGAAGGTCCGGAGATAGAAACAACCTGGCACAACTTCGACGCTTTGAACACCCCGGAGTGGCATCCGGCTCGCGATGAACATGATTCGTTTTATATCACGAGTGACCTTCTTTTGCGTACCCACACGTCTCCTGTCCAGATAAGAACCATGCTGGAAAGGAAACCTCCCATTGCCATCGTATCGCCGGGGAAGGTTTACAGAAGAGACTACGATGCGACACACCTTCCCATGTTCCACCAAGTTGAAGGATTGCATGTCGATAAGAACCTAAGCGTGGCACACTTGAAGTTTACCCTTGAGGAGTTTGCCAGAAGAATGTTCGGAGAGAACACCAAAATTCGTCTGCGACCGAGTTACTTTCCTTTCACAGAGCCGAGCTTCGAGGTAGATGTGTATCTCTCTGGCTATGGATGGCTGGAGATACTCGGAGCGGGAATGGTGGATCCAAACGTGTTCCTAAATGTGGGATACGATCCAGAAGAGTGGACGGGGTACGCGTTCGGGATGGGTGTTGAAAGGATCGCTATGCTGAAGTACGGTATCACAGACATCAGAGAATTTGTGAGAAACGACGTGAGATTCCTCAGTAGCTACTGATGGGGGTGTGACGAGTGCGGGTACCAGAATTATGGCTCAGAGAATTCATAGATCTGAACTGGGACATAGAGGAAATAGCAGAAAGACTTACCTTCTCCGGCACGAGTGTAGAGGACATTCTGAAGCCCTTCAACGTATCCGGTGAAATCGTCACGGCGAAGGTGGTGGAGCGATTCGAACATCCTAGGTCCGACAAACTCCTTGTGTGCAGGGTAGACACCGCTAGGAAAGTGTACACCGTCATTACGGCCGACAAAACGGTGAAGGAAGGGGACTACGTGATACTGGCTCTGGAAGGTGCCACGCTGAACAACGGAGTGAAGATCGAACCACGCGAGTTCAAAGGAGTCGTATCTGAGGGGATGCTGTGCTCGCTTGAGGAACTGGGGCTGGAGGAGAAGTCTGACCGTGTATACCGTTTTCCAGAACCGGTGGATCTGGGTGTGAACGTGATAGAAGAGTTCGGTTTGGATGAGAGAGTACTCGATCTTGAAATCACCCCGAACAGGCCGGATTGTCTTTCCATCCTGGGAGTGGCGAGAGAACTTTCCGCCCTGAGTGGGAGGCCTCTGAGGAAACCTTCTCCCAGGGTTTCGTTTGTAGATGAAGATGTTCCTTTCGATGTGATCGTAGAAGATGCTGAAGGCTGTCCAAGGTACACTGCTCGTATAATGAAAGGGGTCACTGTGAAGGATTCTCCCCTCTGGTTGAAAGCAAGGCTCGTTGCGGCGGGTGTTAGATCGCTGAACAACGTGATCGATGCGACCAACTACGTGATGCTTGAACTCGGCCATCCCGTTCATGCGTTCGACCTGGCACGTTTTGGAAACGCCAGAGTAGTCGTAAGAACGGCAAACGGAGGAGAGAAGGTTCTTTTGCTCGATGAGAAGGAGTACGAGCTGAAGGGTGGAGAAGTGCTGATAACCGATGGGGAAAACATCTTAGCACTCGGTGGTATCATGGGTGGTATGAAATCGGGAGTAAGCGATGACACAAGGGATCTTGTTCTCGAGGTGGCTTATTTCGAACCGGTGAGAATAAGGAGGACGTCCAAAGTCCTTGGAATCATCACCGAATCGTCCTACAGATTCGAACGAGGGGTCGATCCTAACGATGCAGATCTGGTATCTTTGAGACTTGCAGAACTGATTCAGAAACTTGCGGGGGGTGTTGTGCTTCGAAAATTCTGGGATGTGTACCCCAGAAAGATAGAACCGAAGAAGGTGTTCCTCAGGAAAGAGAGAATTGAAAAGATTCTGGGTTTGAAAGTAGAAGAAGCAGACAGGATACTCGAACGCCTGGAGTTTCAGGTGAAAAGCGTAGGAGATAGATACGAGGTCGTGGTTCCCACCTTCAGGCCGGACGTGGAAAGAGAGATAGACCTGATCGAGGAGATAGGAAGGATAAACGGCTACGAGAAGATAAATCCCAGAGTCATAAGCCTGCCTGCTGTAAACATCGGCTGGAACGAAAAGCAGCTTTTCAGAAGAGAAATTTCCCGCTTCATGAAAGGTATGGGATTCGATGAAATCGTGAGCTTTTCCTTTGTGAGCTCCGAGAAGATGAAAAGATGGCCTGTTGTGGAAAGAGAACCGGTTTTTCTCATAAATCCCATTTCTTCGGATATGGACGTAATGCGAAACACTCAGTTTCACAGCATGATCCAGGTGCTCTCTGAGAATTTCAAGAGGCAAAACAGAAACCTAAAGCTCTTCGAGATCGGAAAGATCTATTTCAAAGAAAACGATAGGTACAGGGAAGTTGAGACACTATCGGCTGTGGCCTGTGGATTGGAAAACCCTGATGACTACACTGACAAGCGGAAGGTATCTTTTTATACAATAAAAGGGGTACTGGACGAGCTGTTTCAGAGATACGGGGTATGTGTTGAGTACAGGGAAACGGGGCTGAAAGGGTTTTTCCCGACAAGAACAGCTCGCATCTTTTCTGCGGGCAGAGAGCTGGGATTTGTGGGAATGGTCGATCCGAAGCTTCTCGACGAGTACGATGTTAAGGAAGAGGCATACTTTTTTGAAATCAACTTAGAATTGCTCAGAGAGCTTGCTTCGGAAAGGCCCGTTTACAGACCCACACCGAAGTTCCCGGCCGTTCGAAGAGATGTTTCTTTCCTGCTTCCAAGGGGATTCAGATCACTCGAGATCCTGAATCTCTTCAGAAAAGTCGGAGAACCTCTCGTAGAAGAAGTGGGGGTGTTCGACGTTTACAAGGGAAGGGGTGTCCCAGAGGATATGGTGAGCGTTACCTTCTACGTGATATTCAGGCATCCAGAGAGGACCTTAACAGACGAAGAAGTGAACCAGATCTTCGAAAAGATGGTTCAGCGTGCAGAAGAAGAATTCGGCGTGAAAAAAAGATTTTGAAAAAAAGAGGGGCTATCGCCCCTCTTCTGTTTTTGTGTTCAAAAGTCCTTTGAGAATCATCTCCTGTATGCTTTGAAGCAATTTTCTGTCTTTTGGAACATCCCCCATTGAATTGACAATGAGTTCTGCGGCGGCTCGCGAATCCAGATCCTTTGGTACGTAGTTTTGCTTCTTCCCTTCCTCTATCAGTTTCTCAACCCGTTTTATAAAGCTCTCATATCTTTCTTTCAGAACCGACCATTTCTCCCCCTCTTTGAAGCGGATCATCATCTTCTCCTTTTCTATTATCTCGTTCAGTACCGATTTGTTCAGCACAAAATCGACGTAAGATTTCAGAAACTTTTTAATTTTGGCAAAGTAAGAATTCGTCTCCTTTGTGACTGTAAAGAGATGGTTTTCCAGTTCCTCTAGGGCTTCTCTCCAGACTTCTTCGAAGAGCTTGTCTTTGCTTGGGAAGTAGTAGTATATAAGTGCCTTTTTCACACCCGCTTCCCGTGCGATCTCCTCCATGCTAACACCGTCGTACCCGTACTTTGAAAACGCCTTCTTTGCCGCTTCTAGAATTTTTCTCCTCGTTTCGGAACCCAATTTGACCCCTCCACGTCAGTTCCTGTAGCGTTTGTCCACCGCGAGGAGCTTTTCCTTGTCCGCGTATCTTCTCATTCTCACTTCGTAGTTGTAAACACCTCTGTTTGCGGGGTAGATCTCAGAGTAACCTTCCTCGTACCAGAGCTTGTCAGCATACTTCTTCCATTCGGCGGCGAGTTTGTCAAGTGCGGGTGCAAGTTCGGTGATGATTCTCTCGGAACCCTCATGTTGAGGCTTTGCGTTGAACGCTTTAACCATAGCTCTGAACACCTTCGGATTGTCTATGATTGGGCACGGTCTAAAGAGATTGTCGCTGTAAGGAATCATCCTCTTGTAGGCCTCAAAGAACGGTGATCTTAGAATATCGATGAGCTTTTTCTCGCGAATGCTGTCGACGGCGAACTGCTGGAAGACGCAAGGTTCCACATAGCCCTTCGCATTTATGTGGAGGTACTTGGCTCCCGCCGCAAGACATCCGTTCGTAAGGAATCCATGGTTCCAGAAATCGGCGACGAAGGCAAACCTTCCACTGAGTCTGAGCTGCTCGAGTTTGTGGAATCTCTCATACCTCTGTTTGGGAGTGGGAACAAGATCCATGGATGGGTTCGTCCCAACCGGCATGAACTGGTACACCCAGACATAAGAAACTCCCTGCTCTTCGAGGAAGTCCCAGAATTCGTCTTTCATGAGGGTCTCGTGGTTCATCCTGGTTGCCGTTACGGAGGCTCCAAAGATCACACCGTATCTTCTCAGCCTTTCCCATGCTTCGAGAATCTTTTTGAAAATGCCTCTTCCTCTTCTCCAGTCGGTGTCCGTTTCGAACCCCTCCACTGAGATAGAGAGTGTCGCGTTTCCGAGTTCTGCCAGCCTCTTTGCTGTCTCTTCCTTTATCAGAGTTCCATTGGTGTAAACGAGGAAGTAACTGTCTTTGAACTCTTCGAAAATGTCCATCAGATGTGGCCAGAAGAATGGCTCTCCACCAGTAACGATGAAGAAGAATATTCCCAGATCGTTGGCCTGTTTCAGGATGTCCCTGACTTCATCATGGGAAAGCTCATACTTCCTGCCGTAGAGTCCTGCATAACACCCTACGCAATTCAGGTTACAAGCATAGGTGGGACTCAGAACAATGAGCTTCGGAAGGACTGTTCTGTACTCGTGCATCTTCTCCTGTCTTATTGGTTCCCCGAGTGCGAACTCGTTGATGATCAGGTTGTTTATAACCCCTTCCACGCATTTTGGACTCGCCTTCTTGAAGATGTTGACCCATGACATCACCATCGGATGTCTCTCTTTTGCGAGGTCTGCGAGCTTCCTGAGGCCACTCTTCGATGGCTCTTTCGTGAACATACTCAGGGTTCCGAATATCTTTCCCAGCGTTTCCACCTCGGTGTTTTTCACAAAAGAGCTGACGAGTTTTCCTGCCTGCCGGTAGATCATCCCTTTGATTCCACCTACTGGCATTGAATCACCTCCATCTTTTTTTACTTACCGGTCGGTAAAATATTCTATGCCCACAACATGAAATACACTTTGCGTATTTGTTACTTTATGTTGTGCCTGGACAGATTTATCGCGCAGATAGCTTCATCTTTTTCGTATCCTCTCAGTAAATAATATGCCTTGCACCCTCCACCACACTCTTTCAAAATCGGACACGTCAAGCAGGACGACGGAGAAGGCAGAGGTTTGTATTCGTTCCATATCTCGGAAAATTTCCTTTCACGTACGTTTCCCATGTAGTATTCTTTACTGTATCTAAAATGTCCACAGGGTACAACAGTTCCCTCAACAAGTATTGAAGCATGGGTGATGCCAGCAGAGCAGAAAGCACCAGAAATGGATTCTTCAACGTAGAACGTCAGCTGGCCCTTGTAAGCATCCACAATACCGAGAACGTAGCTTATAGCTTCCTTCCACTCGTCGGGATTCATGTCCAGTTCTTTTGCGTGGAACCTTCCCCTTCCAACTGGGATGAACCTGTCCACATACAGGGCACTGGCACCCAGTTGCAAGGTCAGCTTCACCATGTCTTCAAACTTTCTCCAGTTTATCCTGTTTATCACGTTGAGTATCGTGACCTGGAAACCCTCACCTATAAAGTTTCTGATGCCTTCAAGCGCCCTTTCGAAATTACCTCTGCCCCTCACGTAGTCGTTTATCTCAGGATCTGGACCTTCCAATGAGACGCCTACCAACACGCTTGAATTGGCTTTTTTTACTTTCCGAACTACATCTTTGGTGGCAAGAGATCCGTTCGTGTTTATCATGAGCTTCTGACCTATCTCTTTACCAAAGGCGAGTATATCGAAAATCCTCGGGTGGAGAAGAGGCTCACCTCCCACAAGATCGAGAGCCCACACTCCCAGCTCTTTCACGTCGATCATTAGTTCCTTTATCTCCTCGAAACTCAGTTCGTTTGGATGGGGTTCTCCCGCCTCGCAATAACAGTGCTTGCATCTGAAATTGCATCTTGTAGTTAACTCGTACTCTACTATGAACGGTGGTTTTCGCATTCAATCACCTCCAGGTAGATTTTAACTCCTGAGATCGATTCAAAAGGGGAGGTTTCTAATTGTAATGATCCTTACAAGTCTAATTAAAAGTTTGGGAATAAAATTTATCGTGAGGTGATGCTGCTTGGGAAAAAGGGTATCTAAGAATCCTAGAGTGCTTTCGCAGATAGACCTCCTCAAGATGATGACAGGCGGAGACGAGAATGCTCTAAAGGAAATAAAGAGACGCCTGGGATTTGGCGGGAAGAAGGAAAGAGAGAACGATGAAAGACGAAAGATCTCCGATAAGGTTTGATCATTTCTCTGTTTCCGTGAGCGGAAAGGACATTTTAAATGATGTCACTATTTCTTTTGTTAAAGGGATGAACATCCTGTATGGACCTCGGGGATCCGGTAAATCCACCCTCCTTCGGGCGGTTGTCAAACTGAACGATGAAATACTGGAAGGTGCCTTGGAGAGTGGTACGGTTTATTTCCTCGGTCAGGACGTGAAGGATCTCGATGACACTTACGTGAGGAAAAAAGCTCTGTACCTTGATACGAGTTTCATTGATGCTATGAATCACTACAACTTCGACGAATTTCTAGGGCTGAGTTTGAAAAAGAAGATAGACCTCGAGGAGTTCTCTGAAAGGTTAGATGATCTTGGCGTATTGAGAATGTTAACGTTGGGACGCAAGACTCCCCTTTCTGTCTTCTCTCCCGCCGAAAAGATATCCCTCCTTCTTTTCATATTGGAGCAGAAACAACCCGAAATCATACTGATGGATTGCCTGTTAGATCACCTTGACGACAGGAATCTCGAAAGGATCATCGACACGTTCTTCGAGATGGGAGAGAAAAGAACCTTCGTCATTTCCACCCGAATCCTCCAGAGGTTTCTCTACATTGCAGATTTGTTGGTGATACTGAATGATGGTAGAATCAATTATGCGGGAAGCCCTAGGGATTTTGTTTTGAAAATGTGAGAAATCACTTTACGAACGGGGTGATCCTATGATACTGACCGTCACGCTCAATCCCGCGCTGGACCGGGAGATCTTCATAGATGACTTCCAGGTGAACAGGTTGTATAGGTTGAGGGATCTGACCAGAACACAGATGACACCGGGCGGAAAAGGGATAAATGTTTCAATAGCCCTCTCAAAGCTCGGTGTCCCTTCCATAGCCACAGGATTCGTGGGAGGTCACATGGGAAGGATTCTCGTTGAAGAGTTGCGAAGAATATCAAACCTGATCACGACGAACTTTGTTTATGTAGATGGAGAGACGAGGGAGAACATAGAGATCATAGACGAAAAGAATCGAACCATAACGGCCATAAATTTTCCCGGTCCGGAGATCAGCGAAGCTGACCTGAATCATTTCTTGAGAAGGTACAAAATGACTCTCTCGAAGGTCGATTGTGTGGTTATTTCTGGAAGCATCCCACTCGGAGTAAGTGAGAGCGTCTGCAACGAGCTGGTGAAACTCGCTCGTGAGAAGGGAATCTTCGTCTTCGTGGAACAAATCCCTAGATTGCTCGAGAAAATGTTGGCAGGTCCGGAGTATCCAAACGTGGTGAAGCCGGATTTGAGGGGAAACCACGTAACACCCTTTGGTATGGAGCTTAAAACGTTTGAGGATCATGTTCGACTCGCGGAAAAGATCGTGGAAAAGTCGCAGGTCGCAGTTGTTTCTTATGAGGTGAAGAGCGACATAGTTGCCACGAAAGACGGCGTGTGGATCATAAGATCAAGAGAGGAGATAGACACGTCGCATCTGCTTGGTGCAGGAGACGCTTACGTGGCGGGAATGGTTTACTATTTTGTCGTCCACGGAGCGAATTTCTTGGAGATGGCGAAGTTTGGTTTTGCTTCCGCACTGGCTGCAACCAGGCGAAAAGAAAAATACATGCCGGATCTTGAGGCGATAAAGAAAGAATACGATCACTTCACCGTGGAGAGGGTGAAGTAAATGAGAGTGAAAGATGCCGTTATTTATGATATATCCGCTGTCTTTGAGGACGAAGCTGTGGAGACGGTTATAAAACTTCTGTCAAGACAGAATCTTTCAGGAATACCAGTTGTCGATTACGACATGCGAGTCGTGGGCTTCGTTAGTGAAAGCGATCTGATAAAAGCCCTGGTTCCCAGTTATTTCTCTCTTCTCAGGTCCGCTTCTTTCATACCAGACACCAACCAGTTGATCAGAAATGTGGTCAAAATAAAGGACAAACCCATATCGGAGTACATGAGCAAACCACCCATCGTGGTGAAGGAGGACGATCCCTTGATAGTGGCGGCGGACTACCTCATAAGACACGGTTTCAAATCTCTTCCGGTAGTCAATGATAGTATGCAACTCGTTGGGATCGTCAGAAGGATAGATATTCTGAGAGTGGTTTCGGAGGGGAAGTTAGAGATATGAAAGCGGTGAGGATCGAGACCTTTGGGTGCAAGGTAAACCAGTACGAAAGTGAATACATGGCTGAACAACTGGAAAAGGCTGGCTACACCGTTCTGCCGGCCGGTGAGGCTTCTTACTACATAATAAACTCCTGTGCGGTCACACAGGAAGTGGAGAGGAAAGTCAAAAGGCTCATTAGGAGCATACGAAAGAAGAACAAAGATGCAAAGATAATCCTCACGGGATGTTTTGCACAGCTCTTTCCTGAGGAGGCAAAGAAACTTCCCGTAAACATGGTTCTGGGAATATCTGAGAAAAAGAACATAGTTGATCATCTTCTTTCCCTGAACGGGGAGCAAAAGGTGGTGGTGTCAGCCCCCGACAGCCCCGTCTACGAGAAGGTGAAGGGAAGCTTTGAGGATAGAACCCGAGCCTACATAAAAGTGGAAGACGGATGCGATAACTGTTGTACTTACTGTGCTATAAGGCTTGCGCGCGGAACGAAAGTGAGGAGCAAGCCTCTGGAGATATTCAAAGAAGAGTTCGAGAAGATGGTGATGAGGGGATATAAGGAAATCGTCATCACCGGTGTCAACCTTGGAAAGTATGGAAAGGACGTCGGGGCTACTTTGGTCGACCTTCTGAAGATCATAGAACACGTTCCTGGCGATTACAGAGTGCGCCTCAGCTCCTTGAACGTAGAGGATATAACAGACGATCTCGTTGAAGCCTTCCAGGTCAACACCAGATTGTGTCCACATCTTCACATATCTGTTCAGAGTGGGTCGGATAGGATTTTGAGGAGGATGGGAAGACGATACAGTTCTTCTGACTTCCTGAAAGTGGTGGAAAAATTGAGGAGTATCAACCCCGATTTTTCCATAACGACGGATATCATCGTTGGCTTTCCAGGGGAGACGGATGAAGACTTTCTGGAAACCATGAGACTCCTAGAGGAAGTTGAATTCAGTAGGGTTCACATATTCAGATATTCTCCCAGATCTGGAACTCCAGCGAGCACCTTCACCGATGCCGTTCCCGAACATAAGAAGAAAGAGCGCATGAAAATTTTAAGGGAAAAATCGAAGGAGGTGTCTCACAAATACAAGAAACGAATGGTGAACAAGAGAAGGAGAGTGCTCGCCGAATGGTACATCGCAAAGGGTGTGCTTTCGGGCTACGACGAGTATTACGTGAAACACGAATTCGTGGGCGACGGCGTAGGGATGTTCCACGATGTAAAGGTGAAGTCTCTCTCGGAAGAAGGAGTGATCTCCTGTCGTGCTGATTTGGTGGAAAGGGCGGTTCACTCACACGGATGATTTTCTTTTGAACTACGAAATGTTCGAGGAGGTTTCCCAGGGGCTCGCTTACGAAACCTTAAGAACATACAACAGAATCCCTTTCGCTGCCTACAAACACTACAATCGGTTGATAAGAGCTGTTTCTTTTTTTGATATTCCCTTTTCCATGACGTTCGAGGAATTTGTCGACATACTGAAGAAAGGTGCTCAGCAGCTCGACTGCGAGAGTAGAATAAAGGTGTTCCTTTCTGTGAGATCCGGTGAAACATTCTTTGTTTTTTCGCCCTTGAACGTTCCAAACGTCGAAGAGGGAGTCGATGTGAAGATATCGAGTGTCAGAAGGATCCCTGATCTTTCTACACCGCCGAGTTTGAAGATAACCGGCAGAACGGATATTCTGCTTGCTCGAAGAGAAATAGGAGAATGCTACGATGTGATTCTGATAGGTTTGAATGGCCAGATCTGTGAAGGAAGTTTTAGCAATGTCTTCCTGATAAAGGAAGGAAAATTGGTCACTCCTTCCATCGATTCTGGAATCCTCGACGGGATAACCCGGGAAAACGTGATAAAACTTGCAAGAAGACTGGAGATCCCTCTGGAAGAACGGCTCGTATGGGTCTGGGAATTGTTTGAAGCAGACGAGATGTTTTTGACTCACACAAGCGTAGGAATTGTACCCGTAAAGAGGCTGAACGATCACCTGTTTTTTGAAGAAGAACCAGGCCCCATAACAGCGACACTGATGGAAAACTTCGAACCTTTTGTTTTGAGTCTGGAGGAAAACTGGGTGGGAACGTGAAGCCTTTTGGGAAGCTATTCGAGGAACTTGCAAGTGAAAACCCTTTGTTTTCCGAGTTAAAGATGAGAATGCTTCTGATGGATTGGGAAGGACTGGTAGGTCCTCTCATCGCCAGGCACACGGCGGTAGAGAAGGTGGCAAACGGAGTTATTCATGTTGTCTGTGATGATTCGTTGTGGCTGACCGAACTTTCTTTTCAGAAAGACAAGATTCTTCACATGCTCAACGAGAAGGCAGGAAAGATAGTGTTCAGAGACATGGTGTTCAGGAGGGGAAAGATCAATGGAGAAGTACTCAGCTGAAAGTATAAAGGTCTTGAAAGGACTGGAACCTGTCCGAATGCGACCCGGAATGTACATTGGATCCACGGGAAAGCGCGGCTTGCACCACCTTGTGTACGAAGTGGTTGACAACAGTGTTGATGAGGCACTCGCCGGTTACTGTGATTGGATCAAAGTTACTCTCTATGGGGACGGTAGTGTCGAGGTTGAAGACAACGGAAGGGGTATCCCTATCGACGTGCATCCAGAAGAGGGCAGGAGTGCTCTGGAAGTGGTTTTCACCGTTCTGCACGCAGGAGGGAAGTTCTCCAAGGATTCCTACAAAATAAGCGGTGGGCTTCATGGTGTAGGAGTTTCTGTGGTGAACGCACTTTCTGAATGGCTTGAGGTGAAAGTTCACCGGGACGGTAAGGTTCACAGGCAAAGGTACGAACGGGGAAAGCCGGTCACTCCCGTTGAGGTAATTGGTGAGACGGACAAGCACGGCACGGTTGTTCGATTCAAACCAGATCCTCTCGTATTCTCTGAAATCGAGTTCGATCCCGATATACTTGAACACAGGTTGAGAGAAATCGCTTTTCTCGTGCCGGGATTGAAAATAGAATTCGAAGACAGAATAAACGAGGAGAAAAAGACATTCAAGTTCGATGGTGGTTTGAGGGAATTCGTGAGGTATCTGAACCGTGGTAAAAGAACCCTTCATGACGTGATATACCTGAAGAGAACGGAGAAAGTCAGGGTCAAGGACAGAGAAGACGAGGTGATCGTGGAGATTGCCTTCCAGTACACTGATTCTTACTCAGAAGAGATCGTTTCCTTTGCAAACACTATAAAGACTGTCGACGGGGGAACACACGTTACAGCGTTCAAGACGATCCTCACAAAGTTGATGAACGAATATGGAAGAAAACACAATTTCTTGAAAAATGGAGATTCTTTCCAGGGGGATGACGTACGAGAAGGACTGACCGCCGTCGTGAGTGTCTACGTGAAGAATCCAGAGTTTGAAGGACAGACTAAATCGAAGCTTGGTAATGAAGAAGTGAAAGAAGCCGTAACCAGAGTGATGAGGGAAGAGTTAAAGAGGATTTTCGACGCCAGTCCGGAACTTATCAAAGCGATCCTATCGAAGATACTGAGCACAAAGCAAGCAAGAGAAGCGGCAAGAAGAGCAAGGGAAATGGTGAGGAGAAAGAACGTACTTCAGAGTACTACCCTCCCTGGAAAGCTGGCGGATTGCAGTTCCTCGAATCGTGAAAACACCGAGCTTTTCATCGTTGAAGGTGACTCTGCTGGCGGATCCGCCAAACAGGCTCGTGATAGAGTGTTCCAGGCAGTTCTTCCGATCAGAGGAAAGATTCTGAACGTCGAAAAATCTTCTCTGGATCGCCTGTTGAAGAACGAACAGATCAGTGACATAATCGTTGCGGTGGGTACCGGAATAGGAGACGATTTCGACGAGAACAAGTTGCGCTACGGGAAGATAATCATCATGACGGATGCCGATATCGACGGTGCTCACATCAGAACACTGCTTCTGACGCTTTTTTACAGGTACATGAAGCCACTGATAAAAGAGGGGAGGATCCACATAGCGCTTCCTCCACTGTACAGGATAAAAGTTGGAAAAGAGGAGTTCTACGTGTACAGCGATTTGGAGTTGGTGGAATACAGGAAGAAGTTCGAGGGGAGGAAAATGGAGATACAGAGGTACAAGGGACTCGGAGAGATGAATCCAGAGCAGCTGTGGGAAACAACCATGAACCCTGAGACTAGGAAGATAATAAGAGTGACCATAGAGGACGCTGAAGAGGCTGACAGACTCTTTGAGATCCTCATGGGGAACGATCCGGCGAGCAGAAGGGAATTCATAGAAAGGCATGCCCTGAAGGTAAAAGAACTCGATATTTGAAGCTATGAGGTCTTTGAGAATCGTTCTAATGGTGATTGTGGCGATGTACGCTTTTTTCTTCATGAGAATTCTTTCTTTGAATCCCGTGGAACCGGTAGTTGTTCCAGGAGGAATTGCACATAATTTGATAGAAAATTTTAACATTCCCAAAAAAAGTATTATAATAGATTCGAGAAAAGTGGTTGGAATCGTCTTCAGTGATGGCAATTACTATTTATGTTCCGACGATGGTAGTTTGATTGCCTCTGTTTCGAGTAAAGAGTTCTTCAAGTTTTATCCTTTATTTCTGGAAGTGAAGCTAGAAGGGTTGCAGCTTTCGAGGGAAGAAAAAAAAATCCTGAACTTTTTGAAACCTATTCTGAAAAGTTCCTTGGTCTCGGCTGTTTTCTTTAAATCGAGGAAGGTGACCCTGATCAAAGGGGTAACGGTTTCGTTCAAGAAGTGGCAGGATCTTGCGAACAATTTTCGGATATTAGAGACACAGATCGATCTCCTCGAACCGAAAAGCGAGTATTTTCTAGCAGACGGTGGAATTCTGATAAAAATAAGGGGTGATTGACTTGCCGAAAGCTGCCTTTTTCACCTCCATAGATATAGGTTCCAGGTACATAAAGGGACTGGTCCTGAGAAAGCATGATCAGGAATGGGAGGCACTCGCTTACTCGAGCGTGAAATCCAGGGGACTGGACGAGGGAGAGATAAAGGATGCAATCGCCTTCAAAGAATCTGTGAACACGCTTTTGAAAGAACTGGAAGAGCAAATCCAAAGATCTTTGAAAAGCGATTTCATCATATCTTTCAGCAGTGTGAATTTCGAACGAAAGGATGTTGTGGCGGAGAAAGAGTTCGGAGAAGACAAGCGAGTGATGAACCTGGACATCCTCGGAGAGATGCAGGCAGAAGCTCTGGGAAAGCTGGAGGAGGATGGGAAAAAGCCCCTCCATCTTTTCTCCAAGAGGTATCTTCTCGATGATGAAAGAATTGTCTTCAACCCTCTCGACATGAGAGCATCGAAGATCACCGTTGAGTACACCTCCATAGTAATTCCTCTGAGAGTCTACGAGATGTTCTACAACTTCCTTCAGGATATAGTGAAGAGTCCCTTTCAGCTGAGGTCTTCTCTTGTTTCCACAGCAGAAGGTGTTCTCACCTCATCAGAAAAGGATCGTGGAGTGGTGGTTTTGAACCTGGGTTATAACTTCACAGGTCTGATAGCCTACAAGAACGGTGTTCCCATAAAGATCGCTTATGTTCCCGTCGGTATGAGGCACGTGATCAAAGACGTTTCCACGGTCCTGGACACGTCTTTCGAAGAAGCGGAAAGATTGATCATCACCTACGGCAACGCTGTCTACAGCGATCTCAATGAAGAAGAGATACAGTACAGAGGACTGGATGGAAACACGGTAAAAACTACGAACGTGAAAAAACTCGCCGTCATCATACACGCTCGCCTCAGGGAGATAATGAGCAAGTCGAAGAAGGTCTTCAGAGAGGTAGAAGCGAAGATAATGGAAGAGGGAGAGATAGGTATACCTGGTGGCGTCGTTCTATCGGGTGGGGGTGCCAAAATTCCCAGGATAAACGATCTGGCGACGGAGGTGTTCAGGGCTCCTGTGCGAACAGGGTGCTATGCGAACTCCGACAAGCCACTGATCGTCAACTCAGACGAAGCTGCCTATGATCCTTCTTTTGCTGCTGCCTTCGGGAACGTCTTCTCGTCGATGGAAAATCCCTATGAGGAAGCACCGGCAAAACGTGAAAATCCCTTCAGAAAGATTCTCAGGCTGTTCAAGGAACTGATGGAGTGATCGGGAGGTTAGAAGTATGGGCTTTGACCTTGATGTTGAGAGAAAGAAAGAGAGTAGGAACATACCCCAGGCAAACAACCTGCGAATAAAGGTCATAGGAGTCGGAGGAGCGGGGAACAACGCTATAAACAGGATGATAGAGATAGGAATACACGGTGTTGAGTTTGTTGCTGTGAACACAGACCTTCAGGTCCTCGAAGCCTCCAACGCCGATGTCAAGATACAGATAGGGGAAAACATCACGCGTGGACTCGGTGCCGGTGGAAGACCGGAAATAGGTGAAGAAGCAGCCAAGGAAAGCGAGGAAAAGATCCGTGAGGTCCTTGAGGACACCCACATGGTTTTCATAACCGCAGGGCTCGGTGGTGGAACGGGAACGGGGGCCTCGCCGGTCATAGCCAGAACAGCCAAGGAAATGGGAATTCTGACGGTGGCTATCGTCACCACTCCTTTCTACTTCGAAGGTCCGGAGAGGTTGAACAAGGCAATAAAAGGATTGAAAAAACTCAGAGAGCACGTTGATACTCTCATAAAGATCTCCAACAACAAGCTCATGGAAGAACTTCCAAGGGACGTAAGGATAAAGGATGCTTTCCTGAAGGCGGATGAAACCTTGCACCAGGGAGTGAAGGGTATCTCAGAGCTCATAACGAAAAGAGGTTACATAAACCTCGATTTTGCGGACATAGAGTCTGTGATGAAGGATGCAGGAGCGGCACTCCTTGGTATAGGAGTTGGAAAGGGTGAACAAAGGGCTAGGGAAGCGGCTAAAAAGGCCATGGAAAGTAAGTTGATAGAGCACCCTGTCGAGAACGCCAGTTCCATCGTCTTCAACATAACGGCTCCCAGCAACATCAGAATGGAGGAAGTACACGAAGCTGCTATGATCATAAGACAGAACAGCAGTGAAGATGCGGACGTGAAGTTCGGACTCATCTTCGACGATGAAATCCCCGACGATGAGATACGCGTGATCTTTATAGCCACCAGGTTCCCGGATGAGGACAAGATCCTGTTCCCAGAAGGTGATATTCCCGCCATATACAGGTACGGCCTGGAGGGACTTCTGTAAATGCTAAGAAGGTACAGAAAACTGGGGGAGATACTGGTCGAGAAGGGATTCATAACCAGGGAAGAGCTAGAAAAAGCACTCGAGATACAAAAACAACTGAAGAAACCCCTAGGGGAAGTATTGGTGGAATTGGGTTACATCACGGAAGATCAGCTGCTTGAAGCTCTGAGTGAACAATACGATGCACCGATTTTGAGGGATCTCCCGAAGAACATACCGCTCAACGTGGTTGGATCTCTTCCCAAGAACATCATAGAATCTCTCCACGTCATTCCCGTCAACAAAAAAGAAGATGGTACCCTTGTCGTCGTCACAGACAACGGAACGAACATTCCAAGAATAAGGCAAGAGGTTCGTTTCCTCACGGGGAAGAATCCAGAGATCTACCTGGTCGCAAGCAGAGATTTTTCCATGCTGTACCAGACCTACGTACTGGGTGTGCCACTTGAGCTTTTCGAAGAGCCGTACGTCACAATAGAAGAAGCTGAAGGTCAGGTGGAAGAGGAGGCCGAGGAATCAGAGGAAACAGTAATAGAAGAGGCTCCGATCGTTCGTCTCGTCAACAACATAATAAACCGTGCTATAGAGATGGGAGCGAGCGACATCCACATCGAGCCGATGAAGAGGACAGTAAGGGTGAGATTCAGGGTGGATGGAGTCTTGAGAAAGGTTCTGGAGTATCAGAAAATGCAGCACAATTCTGTTGTGGCACGCATCAAAATCATGAGCGGTTTGGATGTTTCAGAGAGGAGACTACCCCAGGACGGGAAATTCTACACGATAAAGAGTGGAGAGCAGTATGATTTCAGGGTGTCGACCATGCCGTCTACATTCGGTGAGAAGGTTGTGATGAGGATTCTGAAAGTGTCCGCTGCAAACAGGCGTTTGGAGGAACTCGGATACAGTGAGTATAACTACAGGAGGATACTCTCTCTTCTAGAAAAACCGTACGGTATTATTCTCGTTACAGGTCCCACCGGGAGTGGAAAATCAACGACTCTTGTGGCCATGATAAATCACTTGAAAGGCGAAGGCGTGAACATCGTCACCGCTGAAGACCCTGTGGAGTACACAATCGAAGGAGTCACTCAATGCCAGGTTTTTCCGGAGATAGGACTCACCTTTGCTCGATACCTGAGGGCATTTCTGAGGCAGGATCCCGATATCATCATGGTCGGTGAGATCAGAGACACAGAAACCGCTCAGCTTGCTGTTGAGGCTTCTCTCACGGGTCATCTGGTTTTGAGCACGTTGCACACCAACACAGCAGCGGGTGCCGTGTCCAGGCTCATGGAGATGGGAATAGATCCACACCTCCTTGGTACCTCTCTGATAGGAGTCATAGGTCAAAGATTGATAAGGAGATTGTGCAACGAATGCAAGGTTTCGGGAGAAGTGAAAGATGAAAAGTCGAAGTTCTATTTCGAACGATTCCTCGGGGAGGTACCCAACCAAATCTACTACCCTTCTGAGGAGGGATGCCCTGCCTGTAGAGGAATGAGGTACAGAGGCAGAATGGCCATAGGAGAAGTTATGATAGTCGATGAGGAGATGAGGACGCTGATATCTTCAAGGGCCAGCGAGATGGAGATCGCAAGACACGCCGTGGAGAAAGGCATGCGCCCCATGTTCGTAGATGCCCTTGAAAAGGTGGCCCAGGGTTTGACAAGTCTCGAAGAAGTGTTCAGGGTGACCACCCCGCCATGAAGTACTTCTCCAGAAGCCCTGAAGATTGGAAGAGGTCAGATGAAGAAAAGGAACGAAGAGAAAGAGAAAGAAGGAACAGGATTCGCCGCAGGGTGAATTTCATTGTTGTTGTGAACCTCGCTATCGTAATTTTCCTTTTCTTCTTCACGAAGGCTTTTTTCACAAGCAGACCAGAAGGTGTCGCTGGACAGTTTCAGATAGTGATATCGTCAAAGGAATCGTACCTCCCGAACGAGCCTCTCGACATCAGTGTGAAGGTCTACAACAGAGAGAGAAGAAAAGGAAAGCTTGTCCTTGAGGATTTCTATTCTCTGTGAAAAAGGGAAACAGTGTGGTATACGAGTTTCACTTTCCACAGCGGGTGGAAAGGGAACTTGACGCCTTCGAGAGTGTGCTGGTCTTCGACCTGGCAAGAGAAGTAAAACTGGTTGATTTGAGCGGTGGAGACTACTTGGCAACGGTCTCCGTGAGGGTAAATGGTCAGAGGGTGACCATAGGAAAGATCGTGACGGTCATTGAGGAGTGGAAGCTCGAAGTTGGTAACTTGAAGGACTTTTACTTTCCATACGAAGGTATCGATTTTTCGGTCTACCTCGAAAACATCAGCTCCAGGCAAAGGAATATAACGGCGAGGAGTGCGGTTTTGAAAGTCCTGAAAGGAAATGAGAAGATGCTTGAAAAGAAAACGATGGTGGAAAAAACGTTCAGAGTAGAGTCCATGGAAACAGTGGAGCTTTACAGAGAAAGTCTTTCTGCCCCCGAAAAGCCGGGAAATTACGTTATCGATCTGGAGCTGGAAACTGAGGAAGGTACCATGGAGCGCTTCTTACCCTTGGTCGTGACCGGGGAGTATCAGAAAAAGCTGAGCGGAACCACTTTAGTGGTTGAAGGACCGAAATTCATGAACGTCGGTGAAAGATACGATTTTTCTGTAAAACTTTTGAACGAAGAAAAGAGGAGAAAGTACTTTGTCTTGAAAAACGTCCTGATCGTCATCACCAGAAAAGAACCCGTTTTTTCCTACTCCAGATCGGACGAGTTCAGAATAACCCTAGACGGATTTTCCTCCAGGGAGATTTTCAAAACGACGGCGTACGATTTGATAAAGTTTGACGAACCTGGAACGTACAAAATGGTTGTGGTAGTGGAGAGCGAGGATGATAGACTCGTAAAAGAGATGGAGATAATCGCCTCCGAGTGAGGTGGAATCATTCCGTACGAGAACAAGAGGATCGATTGGTTCATTGTGGTTGTTGTAGGTGTGCTGATGGTGTTTGGGCTGATTTCCCTGAGAAGTGCCACTTATGGAGAGCGTGAATCCCTATTCTCAAAGCAGGTGATCTGGGATGTTATGGGTTTTTCACTGATGATCTCGATTCTTTTTGTAAAAGACAGCACCATAAGAAGATTATCCGTGGTGCTGTATACGGTTTCTGTTGTTTTGTTATTGGCTCTCCTTTTGAAGGGAACTCCAATCGGTGGTTCCAAGAGATGGTTTAAAGTAGCGTGGATCAGTTTTCAACCTTCGGATCTAGCAAAACTTTCCCTCATTGTTCTGCTTCCGTATCTTCTGGAAAGAAGGTGGTTTTGGAGAAGTCTTTTTCTCACCCTTGTTCCTGCGGCTCTCGTCTTTCTGGAGCCAGACCTTGGCACCGCCCTTTCTCTGGGGTTGATCTGGTTTTTTGCCGTTCTGTCATCTAGGGTCGATAAGAGGCCCCTCCTTGTTCTTCTGCTGATCGTCGTGATCTTACTTCCGGTGTTCTTCTTTTTTGGTTTGAAGGACTATCAAAGGGCAAGAATTCTTTCTTTTCTCAATCCCGAAGAATACGGAAAGAGTTACTCTTACAACGTAATTCAGTCCATACACGCGATCGGAGCCGGCGGGTTCTTTGGGACGGGCTACATGAAGGGAAGGGCAAATTTGATGGGGTACGTTCCTGTCTCGCACACGGATTTCATCGTGTCTGTCATTGGAGAAGAGTTCGGGTTTTTGGG
>NZ_JAGGZH010000148.1 GCF_021162145.1 Thermotoga sp. | reverse complement strand
TATCAAGGAGTTTTCTGTCAGATTCTTTCATTTCAATGTATTTCAGAGTGAATTCTTCCAGCTTCCTTCCTCCCATCCTTTTAATGGCTTTCTTTACTGCCTCTTTCCTTCCCTCAATGAAAGGATGGGCTTTTACCATCGAGACGAGGAATTCCATCGTCTCGTGCTTTTTTCCCATAAGCTCTTCGAATTTTTCGATACGGTCGAGCAGCCCAAACGCTTTTTTGAGCTTATCCTTCCTTGATATGCAAAGCTTTTCTTCCCTGATCTGTGCCATATAAGTTGATAAAAACTGCCTCTTTCTTTCCAAAGGCGGCATATCTTTTATGCTCTTTATCGCTTCTTTGAACCTTGCTTCTATCTCCAATTTCACCCATTCGTTGTACATGGGAAAAGGTGCTTTAATGTCTACAGGAGGCTTTATTAACTTTCTCAGAGTATTTCCCTTGATGCCTCGCGTTTTTCCATTTATAATCTCGGAAAGCCTACCGGCTGATACCCTCTCCTTTCTGTATGTTCCTACCGTGCTTTTAATGAAAGTTCTCAGTTCTTCCGTGTTTGGATACATTGACACGTTATAGTGGGGCACCAACACTCTAGCCTCATCTAAAAGTTTCGTGTAGACCTCTGGAACAGTGAAAGATGTGATTATCTTTGCCGTAAACGCAGTAGAAACAAGACCAAGGCGCTTTTCAATTATAAGTAAAGTATCAAGAGCATCGAAAAGGTTGCCTGTCTCTTCACGATAGTATCCGAGCCAGAACACCGCCTTTTGTGCGATGGAATGAGCCCAGATGGG
Source organism: Thermotoga sp. (assembly GCF_021162145.1). Taxonomy (NCBI): domain Bacteria; kingdom Thermotogati; phylum Thermotogota; class Thermotogae; order Thermotogales; family Thermotogaceae; genus Thermotoga; species Thermotoga sp. The sequence continues at coordinate 2,633 of NZ_JAGGZH010000148.1, read as the reverse complement.
GTGAATCTCTCTTATTCTCCATGCCATACCGTTTAAAGCGCTGATCATACCGGATGGGTGAGGTACAGCTCTTGAGCGTTTGTACGACTGAAGGTAGTGGGATATCGCTTTCGAGATTTCGCCTTGCTCTGCGAGCTTCCTTGCTTTCGCAAGATGCAAAAATGAAGATGTTGGATCATTTATCTCGTACTCTCTTCCCCATATTCTCACAAATCGTGCAGGTGATATACCGAACGCTTCGGCGTTTATCAACACGGGTAAAGCAATATTACGAGCCGTTTTTGACATCAAGGCGAGCCTCTTTTTCAAGTACTCGTATAGCTTCACATCAGGTCTTCCCAGGTTTCTGGAGATACCCAATTTCTTTGCCATTAAAATATCTCTCGCCGTCGTTGACCTGCAGATTTTCAGAGCTCCTTCTATCATTTGAAGAGCTGTTTCATATTCACCTTTCCATATATATTTGAACGCTTGCGCAAAAACTTTCCAGTTTTCGGGAAAATCATTTTCGAGAAGATAGTTAACAAAAGGGAGAGCAAAAGAACCATATGTGAAAATTGGCAGAAGGATACCCGGTATTCTCTTCATTTCATCCCCCCTGTTTCTGTTATACACGAAAAAATCCAGGTTCCTCAAGTTTACAAAAAAAATTACACTTCAAACACGTCCTCAAAAGCTAATTCCGGAATACTCACAAATTGTTTGTAAAGCTTGAAAACCATATAGATTGTATTAGTATCCACCTAGGGGTGGGGAAATGAGAAAAATTTTGGCGATCATTATTATCTTTATTTTCGCATGCGCTTTGATCTTCGCTGCCGAAACAGGAGCAAATGATGCTACCGATAGTTTACCATCTCCACCAGCTGGTTTGATATCGAACATATTTATGAGCAAAACAGAAACAAACGGATTGTTAAACTATCTAGATAGCTTCTGTGCTTATAGTGAGAATATGCTTGTGTTAGAAACCTTCCAGAGAAACAAATTCAGTCATGGAGCCTAATGGAAACTTGTGCAATCTTTTGGTCCTGGTGCCGTTACGTCTCGCCGACAAAACTAAGACAGAAAATGGAACATATTCCCAGAGCGCAAAAAGCGAGTGAGGATGGGACTGCAAACTATATACGAGAAATGTGGTGCTGTCTGCAGAAATCATCGACTTAGGAGAGCAAAATAAAAAATTTAGAAAGGAGGTAAACCATGGAATTTTTAAATAACCCGACCATGGGAGAAATTGGTCTGGAGTGTTGTCAAAGTAATGGGAACTGTTCTGAGTGTTTCAATCCAGATTGTAACGGGATATGTGACCCTTCATGCAATGCAGTATGTGATTGTAACGCTCTCTGTACATTGTGTATTGTGCCATAAGAAGGAGGGTGAAAACTTATGGAATTCTTGAACGATCCATTAGAGGTTTTTAAACCAGTTGAAGATATCATGTGTTGTGATAAGAACGGCAACTGTGATTGCATAAACATGGTGTGCAACGATTGTGCATGCTAAAAAGTATTTACCATGGGGGTAATAACATGGAGTTTTTGAATTTTCCGGACAACTCTCTTTCTCCTCTTTGCTGTTCCACAAATCCCAATTGTGATTGCTGGGATCTGAACTGTTCTGGATGCTTTGATGATATGTGTGCTGGTTGTCTGGTGTGCCCTCCAAACGTGAACTGTACCAGCTGTTTGCGAAAAACTGAGGGGTGATCTTTCATGTTCAAACCTTCAAGGTACAATGTGATCTTCAGGGATGGCGACTATGTTGTGTTTGTGAATTTTCTAACCAGAGCAATCGCGCGTTTGGAAAAAGGCAAAGCAGAAATTGCAGAAAAGATTCTCAAAGATCCAAACGGAGAGATCCCTGAAGAATGGTTCTCCATAAAGAAAGATTTGATCTACGGTGGATATATCGTTGATAAAGACTTTGACGAGATAGAGCATCTAAAACTTATGAACAGAACGACCCGTTATGATTCTTCCTCGGTTATGATCACGATCATACCCACTCTGGCATGTAATTTTGATTGTATCTACTGCTATGAATCGAAGGCAGGTCCTTCGATGACAGCGAAAATGGCAGAAAGAATTGTGGACTACCTGAAAAGACTAATTCGAGTTAAAAAATCTATAAGTGTAGGCTGGTTCGGAGGAGAACCTCTTTTGTGTTTCGACGTGGTGAAGTTCATAAACTCATCGTTGATAGAAGCATGGAGGGAAAACAATGTGAATTTTTACTCCTCTATGTCAACAAACGGATACCTTCTTGACAGAGAAAAGGCGGAATGGCTTGATGAGCTCGAAATCAGAAGCGTTCAAATAACGATCGATGGTCCTAAAGATGTTCACGATAGGTACAGACCTTTGAAGGGTGGTGGAAGAACTTTCAACACCATTGTGGAAAATCTGGAGAATCTCTTCAGGGTTACAGAGAAACTTCAGGTCACGTTCAGGATGAATGTAGGACCCGACAACTTCCATCGTGTGGAAGAGTTTCTGGACGTTCTGGAACGATTTCCGAAAGATAGAACAAGGGTATATTTCAGATGGATTTTTGGATCAAACAACAGAGAATCCTTTTTCAGGAAGGTCTACGAGATCAGGGATCGGGAATCTCTGAATATCCTCAACTTC
>NZ_JAGGZH010000147.1 GCF_021162145.1 Thermotoga sp. | reverse complement strand
GTATGGAAACGTAATTACAAAGTGTGGTTTACCCAATATTTTACCCAGTTTCAATACTTCCTTAGAGGTATGGAAACGGGTTAGTTACGTGTTCGATCAACAAAAAAGCAGGGGATTCTCCCCTGCTTTTTGCTTCTTTGTGGTGTATGCTTAGCTGATTCTTGCCCTTTCAAAGCTTTCCGTTGCGAGAATAAGACCAACCACCATCAATACACTCAAGACGCCCCAGTCCATTCCAAAGGAAAACTTCATTACATGTGATCCAACAAGATATCCTCTTGAAGCATCGACGGCATAGGTCAATGGATTTATATAGGCAAGTGCTTTCATCCAGTTTGGCATAGAGTCTATCGGATACATAGCCCCACTTAGGAAGATCAAAGGCATCATCAGGGTCATCATTATCATTTGAAATCCTTCCGTACTTTCCATTTTCAGAGCAAGAGTAATACCAAAGCTTGCAATCGTGATGGACATGAGAAACCCCACTATCAGAGATGGAACCAAACCTGAGACTTTCAAACTCTCAGCCAGAAAGTATGTGAAAAACAGGATGATGAACCCCTGAAGTACTGTGACAAGACCATCACCGACGATCCTTCCCATTATGCTTAGTCTTCTTGAAGAAGGTGCCACCAGCACTTCCTTGAAGAAACCGAACTGTTTGTCCCATATCAAGCTCACACCACTGATGAAACTCATGTTGAAGATGGTCATGGCGAATATACCAGGAGCAAGATACGTGAGGTAGTCCACTCCACCGAACATCATCTTCGCCCAAGGATTGTCAAAAACTTTACTCCATCCCAAACCAAAAAAAATCAGCCATATCAGGGGATTTATGATCATACCGATCACTCTGGATCGAGACCTTGCAAACCTGACCAGTTGTCTGTAAATCATGGTCACGAAGGCTGCCATGTTCTCACCTCCTCATTCTCATTCTCGCAACCGTTTTGAAGAAGCTTTCCGAGCTTTCTTCTCTGAGCTCTCTTCCCGTAAGATGCAGGAAAACATCGTTCAGCGTTGGTTTGTGATAGGTGATCTCTTCTATTCTCAAACCTCTCTCCTGAGCAAGTTCAAAGATCTTTGGAATGGCCCTGCTGGAATTGTCAACATTCAGCTCCAATCTCTCGTCTGGAAGTTTTCTACACGTCTTTATAAAGTCTCCATCAAGACAGTCCACGTGATCTGAGAACTTCACATAGATTATTTCCTTCCCAACCAACTGTTTCAGTTCATCTGGACTTCCGAGTGCGATGATCTTTCCATGGTCTATGATTGCCACTCTGTCTGCCAGCTGTTCAGCCTCGTCCATGTAATGCGTGGTGAGGAATATGGTCATATTGTGTTCTTTTTTCATTTTCGAGATATACTCCCATATGTGTGCCCTTGTGTGTGGATCGAGACCGATTGTGGGTTCGTCGAGAAAGAGAACTTCCGGTTCGTGTATCAGAGACCTTGCTATTTCCAGTCTTCTTGCCATTCCTCCACTGAAGGTCTTCACCGGTTTGTCTTTGAACTCCAAAAGCTCCACGAATTCAAGAAGCTCGAGAATTCTCTTTTTTAGCTTCTCACCGTGGTAGCCGTATATCCTTCCGTGAATGTACATGTTCTCATAGGCCGTGAGCTCTCTATCGAGTGATTGATCCTGAAAAACGATCCCAATCTTCTTCCTAACCTCTTTGGGTTCCTTCAAAACATCGTGGCCGGCAACCCACGCTTTCCCATTTGTTGGCTTCAGAAGGGTGGTGAGCATGTGGATGGTGGTGGTTTTCCCTGCACCGTTTGGTCCAAGGAACGCGAAGATCTCTCCCTTTCTGACGGAAAAAGAGACACCTCTTACTGCTTCGAAGTTTCCAAACTTTTTGACAAGGTTTTCCACTACGATTATGTCTTCCATCTCATTCACCTCCGTAGATGATCCGTTGAATTTTTCTTTCCAGCTCCTTTAAAGTGGTCTTCAACTGATCTTTCTGAGAAGAACTCAGGTGGGAAAGGTTCTTAAAGATGAGAACAGCGACGTTCTTCAGCTCTTTTCCTCCAAGTTCGTAGAACTCTTTCAATCTTTCTGCAGCTAATAGGGCCTCTTTGAGATTTTTTTCGTTTTCTGAAAGGAATTTCTTTCCTTTCTTGGTTAGACTGTAGACCTTCCTTCTTCCTTCCACTTGCTCTTCGATGAACTTTCTTCTTTTTAGTGAAGCGAGTATGGGATACAAAGCACCGGAGCTTGGAGGCTCTGCACCAATAAGTTCAGATATCTTCTTCATTATCGAGTAACCGTGCGAAGGTTCTTGAGAGATGATGTGCAGAACAAGCAGTTTTAGATGACCTTTGAATCCTCTCATAGTATCACCCGATATATCACTAGATATATCTTGAGATCCATAGTCAGATTGTAGAATATTTTTTTGAATCTGTCAAGTTGAACCTGAAGTGAGGAAGATCGATCTATAGAGACGGAGGGGACAATATGGAAAGGATCAAGGATTTTTTCATCTTGGTTTTCTGTGTCGTTCTCTTTTTCTTCGAGATAACTTCTTTAAGTGCGAGGGTGATTTTCAAAAGAAAGAAGAAAAGCCGGGAAACAGTCCCCGGCTTCAAATTCCCAGCTCTTTGAAAATCTTCTCCACGAGTTCTTTTCCAACTCTCTTTTGGGCTTCCGCTGTGGAAGCTCCTATATGTGGAGTTACTACAACGTTGTCCAGGCTGAGCAACTTCTTTCTGAGCTCATCGGTTGGCGGTTCCACTTCGAAAACGTCAAGACCAGCCGCGTACACCTTTCCACTCACAAGTGCCTTGTAAAGTGCCTCCTCGTCGATTGTTCCTCCTCGCGACGTGTTGACTATTATCACTCCATCTTTCATTTTGGAGATGGTTTCTTTGTTTATTATGTGCTTTGTCGACTCAGTGAGAGGAACGTGGAGAGAAATGAAGTCACTTTCTTTCAAAAGCGTGTCCAGATCCACGTATTCAACGGGAAGATCCGTTCTGGGCCTGGCGGGGTCGTATGCTATGATTTTCATACCAAATCCTAGCGCCCTTTTGGCAACTTCCTGCCCGATATTCCCGAATCCAATGAGCCCAAGTGTCTTTCCGAGGAGTTCTTTTCCTTTCAGCATTTTCTTTTCCCATTTGCTTTCTTTCAACGATATGGTGGCCCTCGCTATGTGGCGGGCACAGGCTAACATGAGTCCGATCGCAAGTTCTGCGACGGACGGTGCACTTGCTCCGGGAGTATTGAGAATTTTTATTCCTCTTTCTTTTGCCTTCTGGATGTCTATGTTGTCAAGACCGATACCAGCTCTTGCGATGATCTTTAAGTTTTTTCCAGCTTCTATGACGTCTGCTGTGACCTTTGTGGCGCTCCTCACAACGAGAACGTCTATCTCTGGAATCGCCCTCAAAAGCTCTTCTTTTTCCAGGTGCTTTGATGTGACTTCCAGTTCTTCCTTTTCCATGAGAAGTTTTGTTGCTCCCTCATCAAGCGGATCGTTCACATGCACCTTGTATTTTGCCATTCACATCACTCCCCGACGAATTCTTTCGCGAAAACCGTTTCAGCAGCTTTCACACCTGAGCCGAGCTCGAAATCGTATCCGAGTTCTTTCAGGGTAAACTCGAGGGCGGTGATGGCTGTGATGGTATCGAACGGTGACATGTATCCTAAGTGTGCTATCCTGAAAATTTTCCCTTTGAGCTTAGCTTGGCCCCCTGCGATGGTCACGCCGTATTTGTCCCTCATGATCTTGGGAATTTGCTTTCCATCCACACCGGGGGGTACCTTAACGGCCGTCACCACGTTGCCGGGTCTTTTGGAGAGAAGCTCCAGACCAATGGCTTTTACCGCTGCTCTCGTCGCTTCACCGAGTACCCTGTGCCTTTCCCAGACGTTTTCTATTCCTTCCTCTTTGATCATCTTTAATGACTTCCTCAACATGTATATCATGTTGACCGCCGGAGTGTATGGATTGTCTGGGTAGGACTTTCTGTAGGCTCTCAGGTCGAAGTAGTACCTCGGGGATTTCGACTTTTCTACAAGTTCCCACGCTTTGTCGTTGAGCGATATGAGTGCAAGGCCGGGAGGAAGCATCAGCCCTTTTTGAGATCCGGTGACCACAACATCTACACTCCATTCGTCCATCTTCAGCGGTTCAGCACCGAGGGCACTGACGGCATCTGTCAATAAAACTACATCTTTCTCTCTCGTTACTCTGGCTATTCCTTCAAGATCTATGACCGTTCCTGTGGATGTCTCACTGTAAGTGGTGAATACAACTTTTGCATCGGGATTTTTGTTGAGAACGTCTTCTATCTGTTCAGGTGTGACAGCGTCTCCCCACTCGAGCGCGATCTCAACGATGTCCGCCCCGTAAGACTGACAGAGCTCTTTCCATCTTTCTCCGAATTTTCCAGCGACAACCACAATCACTTTATCTTCAGGACTCACAAGGTTTGCAACAGCGGCCTCCATGGCTCCCGTTCCCGTGGAAGCGAAGGCGTAGACGTTGTTTTTTGTCTGAAAGAGGTACTTGGCGTCCTCGAGAGTTTCCTCCATTATGGAGACGAACTGAGGTGTCCTATGATGTATTGTTTCCTTTGCGCTTTCTGTTAAAATATCGTTTGGGACCGGTGTTGGACCAGGTGCCATTATGTAGTGCTTTTTGAGGAACTTTCCCATGGAACTCCCCCTTTCTGAGATAGTAGAGCTTGTTATTTTTTTAACTAATTATACCATCGGTATTTTTACAAATCAGTGAAGCATATTTATCGAAAGTTCCCAAAGGCGTGCTTCTGAATTTGTTATAATTTTGGAAGACGTTGGGAATATTATACAACGACACATGAAGAGGTAAACAGAATATTTACTGGAAAAGGAGGGGAAAGACATGGTGAATCCGTTCATAAAAGAGGCAAAGGAAAAGATGAAAAAGACTCTTGAAAAGATCGAGGACGAACTGAAAAAAATGAGGACAGGAAAGCCTTCACCTGCTATTCTGGAAGAGATCAAAGTCGAGTACTACGGTGTACCTACACCCATCAACCAGCTCGCCACGATATCCGTCTCAGAGGAAAGGACTCTCGTCATAAAACCCTGGGATAAGAGCGTTCTGCCTCTGATAGAGAAGGCTATAAACGCGTCGGACCTCGGTCTGAATCCTGTGAACGACGGAAATGTGATCAGGCTTGTATTTCCCACTCCGACCACGGAGCAGAGAGAAAAGTGGGTCAAGAAGGCAAAGAAGATAGTCGAAGAAGGGAAGATCGCCATCAGGAACATAAGAAGGGAGATAATAAAGAAGATCAAGGAGGATCAAAAAGAAGGGAACATTCCGGAAGATGACGCAAGAAGGCTTGAAAACGAGGTACAGAAACTGACAGATGAATTCAACGGAAAGCTGGACGAGGCGTTCGAAAATAAAAAAGAGGAGATTATGGAGTTTTGAGGATACCCCAGCATGTTGCGATCATAATGGATGGGAACGGAAGGTGGGCAAAGAAAAGAGGACTTCCCAGAATAAAAGGGCACCAGAGAGGTGCTAAGGTTCTTCACAACACAGTGAAGTGGTCACTGGAGCTTGGAATAAAGTATCTCACAGCGTACTCTTTCTCCACGGAGAACTGGAAGCGCCCCAGGGAAGAAGTGGAGTTTTTGATGGATCTTTTCGTTCAGATGATAGACCGTGAAATGGACCTCCTCAGAAAAGAAAGAGTAAGAGTGAGGATCCTTGGAAAAAAAGAAGGTCTTCCGGAAAGCGTTGTGAGGAAATGGAACGAAGTGGAAGAAAAGACCAGTTCTTTCGACCGTATGATTCTTGTGATAGCGTTCAATTATGGGGGAAGAAGGGAGATTCTGGACGCGGTTGAGACCATCCTGAGGGACGTTAAAAGGGGAAAGAAGATTGTTCTCAACGAGGAGACGTTTAGAAACTATCTTTATCTACCGGATGTTCCCGATCCGGATCTGATAATAAGAACATCGGGTGAACTTCGTATCAGTAACTTCCTTCTCTGGCAGTCTGCTTACTCTGAACTCTACTTCACCAAAAAGCTCTGGCCGGATTTCACGAAAAAGGATTTTTTGAGGGCGATAGAGAGCTACTCCAGAAGGGAAAGACGGTTTGGGGGTCTAAGTGATGGATGACCTGAAGACCAGGGTAATAACGGCCAGCGTTGTGGCACCGTTTGTTGTTCTGTGCTTTGTGAGTTATGAAAGTCTGGTGGGACTTGTCTCTGCCATCGTGATTCTTTCAGGCTATGAGTTGATCACTCTGGAGTTGAGAGAGCGTGATGCAAGGTTCTTCTACGTGATACTTCTTGCAATTTATCCTGCCCTCTATGGCCTTGTCTTCAAGGACCCTGTTCAACCGTTTTCCCTGGCGTTCATAATCGGGGTGATCTTTTCTCTGGCGACCGACAAAGATCCCACTCAGGTGTTCAGAACGATGGCGGTCTTTTCCATCGCACTGGTGTACGTTGCTTTCTTTTTGAGCTTCTTTTTGCCTATATACCGTGAGTTCGGTGCTGCCAATGCTTTGCTTGTTCTCACATCTACCTGGGTGTTCGACTCTTTCGCCTATTTCACGGGTCTGAGATTTGGAAAAACCAGAATTTCCCCACACTACAGCCCTCGAAAGAGCCTGGAGGGTGTGATAGGAGGGTTCCTTGGAGTCCTGATCTACACACTTCTTTACCGGTTGATCGTCAGCAATATTCTTTCCGTCAATGTGATAGATTACAGAACTTTTCTTCCCTTTGCCGGCGTGGTGGCGGTCATGGACACTTTTGGAGACATCTTCGAATCTGCCTTGAAAAGACACTACGGAGTGAAAGATTCGGGAAAGACTTTGCCGGGACATGGTGGGATGCTCGACAGGATAGATGGTCTGCTCTTTGTTACACCCGTTAGCTACATTGTATTCAAAATATTTGAAGGAGTGGTGAGATGAAGTACATGACTTCCGAAGAGATAAGGGAGGCCTTTTTGAGGTTCTTCGAAAGGAAAGGCCACAGGATCCTGCCGAGTGCTTCTCTCATACCGGATGACCCTCAGCTTCTTTTCACAGTGGCGGGAATGGTTCCCTTCAAACCTATCTTCTGGGGAAAGGTGGAACCTGTTTACACCCGGGTTGCAACCTGTCAGAAGTGTCTGAGAACCGTTGACATAGAAAACGTGGGGAAAACACCGAGACATCACACCTTCTTCGAAATGCTGGGGAATTTCTCGTTTGGTGACTACTTCAAAGAAGAGGCCATAGAATGGGCCTGGGAGTTCGTCACACAGGTACTCGGTGTTCCGGAGGAAAAACTGTGGGTTTCCGTCTACGAGGAAGACGAGGAAGCCTTCAGGATATGGAACGAAAAGGTCGGTCTTCCCGAAGAGAAAATTCTGAGACTCGGTAAAGAAGACAACTTCTGGGGACCGGCAGGGCCGACAGGTCCGTGTGGGCCGGACACAGAAATCTTCTACGACACCGGATACTCAGAGGGTTGTCCCGAAGGAGAAAAGTGCACGCCCGCGAATTCTGAGGGGCGTTTCGTTGAGATATGGAACCTCGTCTTCACGGAGTACTATCAGGACGAAAATGGGAAACTTCATCCTCTTCCGAGGAAAAACATAGACACCGGTGCCGGACTCGAAAGATTCTGTGCGATGATGCAGGGAGTTTACAGCAATTTCGACACAGACCTGTTCCAGCCGATAATAAAGACCATAGAAGAGCTGACCGGAGTTTCATACAAGACCGATGAAGAAAAGGACGTCTCTATTAGAGTCATAGCGGATCACATCAGAGCCATCACCTTTCTCATCAGTGAAGGGGTGTTTCCCTCCAACGAGGGAAGAGGCTATGTCCTTCGAAGGATCATAAGGCGAGCAATGAGGCACGGGATTCTTCTCGGCATGAACGAGCCGTTCCTTTACAGAGTAGTCGACGCTGTCGTGGAAAAGATGGGAAAGATATACCCGGAGGTCGCACGCGGGAAAGACATGGTGAAAGAGGTACTTTCTTCCGAGGAAAACAGGTTTCTGAAGACCCTAAGGCAGGGAATGAAGATCTTCGACGAACTGGTGGAAAAGAAGGGAAGGATAAACTCCCAGGATGCATTCAGACTCTACGACACGTACGGGCTTCCTCTCGAACTCACCCTGGAAATTGCGAGGGAAAAGGGTGTGGAAGTTGAGGTGAAGGACTTCGACAGGTACATGGAGGAACAACAGAGAAAGTCAAGAGAAGCCATGGAGAAAGTGGAGTTCGCAAAGAGGTACGAATACTTGGAAAGTTTACCAGAAGGCTTCAAGACCGAGTTCACTGGATACGAACATCTTGAAAACGAAGCGGAAACGATTCTCATAGCGAAGGAAAATAAGCCACTGGAAGAGGCGATGGAAGGAGACAGAGTAGAAGCGGTTTTCTCCAGAACACCTTTCTACGCGGAAAAAGGTGGACAAGTCTCGGACGTGGGAGTGATGGAGTGGGAAAACGGAGAGGGAGAAGTAGAATACGTCTTTGAAGCCTCAGAAGGTATAATCGTCCACAGGATCAAGGTGTTGAGGGGGATCCTTCGGAAGGGGCAGAGGATTCTTTTGAAGGTGGACAGGAAGAGAAGAGAAGCCACCATGAGGAACCACACGGCAACGCACCTGCTCCACGCTGCCCTGAGAAAGGTGCTTGGGGAACACGTGAAGCAGGCTGGGTCTCTTGTTGCTCCTGAAAGGTTGAGGTTCGATTTTACCCATTACAAAGCACTCTCAATGGAAGAGGTAAAGAAGATAGAAAACCTGGTAAACAAGTGGATCATGCGGGCAATTCCCGTTGAGGTGAGATACACGAGCTATGAAGAAGCCATCGAGTCTGGTGTCATAGCGCTCTTCACGGAAAAATACGGTGACGTGGTCAGAGTGGTGGAAGTTCCAGGTGTGAGCAAAGAGCTCTGTGGAGGAACCCACGTGAGGAACACAGGACAGATAGGTCTCTTCAAGATAGTGTCGGAAGAATCCGTTTCTTCCGGTGTGAGAAGGTTGGAGGCGGTTACAGGTTTTCACACGCTGGAACTGATCAGGAAGTATGAGGATGTGGTGACACAATTGAAAGAACTCCTTGGTGCTGGAGAAAGTGAAATCGTGAGCAGGGTGGTGAACCTTAGGGAAAAGATCAAGGAGCTGGAAAGGAAACTCTCTCGGGGAAAGATCTCCGAAGAGAAAATCTCCGAGAGAAAGCTGGGGGATGGAACAAGGGTGTTCTACGGTGTTTTTGAAGAAGTAGAGCCGAAACACCTTGGGGGAATAGCCGACAATGTACTGAACAGGGAAAAGAGCGGTGTAGTGATAGTGTTCAGTCGATTTGAAAACAAAGTATCCCTTGTTGTGAAGGTCTCAAGCGATCTTGTGGAAAAGTATAATGCTTCTATGATAGCCAAAAGCATCGCAAAAGAACTCGGGGGAAGCGGAGGAGGTAGAAAGAACTTCGCCCAGGCAGGGGGAAAACACCCGGAGAAGTTGGAAGATGTTTTGAAGCGACTTGAGGAATTTCTGAGGTGAAGTTTTGTGGAACTTCTCGTTGATTCTCATGAGTTGAGAGAGTGGGTTTTTTTGCTCGACAAACTTGTTGGAACCATAGAACCAAGCGCGAGATTCATCGATTTCTTCTTCAGGGATGGACTCTGGCTCAGAGCGAGTGACAACTGTGCGAGCATGGAAATATTTCTAGGAAAGATCCCGCGCTTTGAGGGAAGCAGAACGGTTTCCCTGGATCTGCTCAAGTTCTTTCTGAGTGACGTGAAGGTCAAAGAAGTGTACATCACAATCTCACAAGATCATCTCGTTTTGAAGGCAGGAAACGAGGTACTGGATGTCAAATGTAAGGTGGGGGAGATCCCACCTGAAAATGGAAAGGAGGAGTTCCTCTGCACACTTTCCAAGCGCGAGTTTGAAAGATCGATCAACTTTGCCAGCTCGAATCTGGACGAAGGAGAATTTCTGATCTTCCTCTTTGAGGAGAAGAGTGTGTTGATGTTCGGACCTTCTTCGGATATAGTGACTCTCTCTCAGGTCTCCGCCGTTCCCACGACTTCTTTCTCCTTGAAAATACCCTACGTAACGGTGAGACACATCTTCAAAGCCCTTCAGAGACTGAACGTTCAAACTCTGGACTTTTACGAAAAATCAGGAAAACTGGTGGTGAAATACCCCTATCTCATCATGGAGGTCTGCGGAGACAGGGTGGACATGGTAGAAAAAGAGGCTCTCAAAAACATCTTGGTGGAAGAGACCATTGAAAGATTGGAGTCAAGAAAAGAGATCCTTGCCAAGCTTGTGAGAAAAGCAGCGGTGATCTCAAAAGGGTCTTATGCCACACTTTCAAGAAAAAACGATATAATGAAGATAGTTGTGAAGAAAAAGAATCTGAGCTATACCGCGGAACTGTTCGTAGAGCCGGGCAGGGATTTCCTCGTGGTCTTTCCCTCAAAGAAATTGAGAAGCACCCTTGCCCGCATGGAAAGCGAAAAAATTGTCCTTGAGATCACAGAAAGATTTTTGAAGATCTCGAACCCTTCAGGAACTCGCACTGTTTTTCTTGAGCTTGAGAAGCTCTCTTAATTCCTCTTCAGAGAAGACATATTTCGTGCTGCACCACTTGCAGATTACTTCTCCCTTTCCTTCCTTTCTCATATCTTCCAGTTCTTTTTCATCCAGCACAAGAAGAGCAGATTTTGCCTTCTCACGGTTGCAATCGCATCTGTATCTTATCTCCGCTGTTTCGACGAAGCCCACCTTCTCTCCGAAGATCATTTCCAAAACGTCCAGCGGTTCTGTCTCCTGAAAGAGTTTTGTGACGTAAGGAAGGTTCTTTATGTTATTTTCTATCATCTCCACATTTTCTTTTTCAAGGGACCTATCGAGAATCTGAACAGCAAATCCTCCTGCTATTTTCACACCCCTTGTATCCATGAGGACCCCAAGAGAAAAGGCAGATGGAATCTGCTCGGAAACGGTGAAGTAGTAGGCAAGATCCTCAGCAATTTCTCCGCTCACCAGTGGAACCTGGGAGACGAAGGGAGTTTTCAATCCAAGATCCCGTATCACCCTAAGGGCACCCCTTCCGATCGCTCCAGAAACGTTGAACTTCCTGTTTTCTTTCAGAGGAAGCTCCACGGAAGGATTTGCAACGTACCCCCTGACGGTGAACTTGTTCGTCGACTGGGCGATCACTTTTCTTATGGGGCCGTCCCCCTCTATGTCGAGGGTCCATCGTTCTCCTTCTGCGAGCCACGGTGTCATCAATGCTGCACCGATGAGGGCTCTTCCCAAAACGACCGTGGCAAGATAAGAAAGATTGTGCCGGTTTCTTACTTCTTCCACCACTTCTTTCATCCGGACGATAGAAAATCTCACTTTGTGATCGAATATGGTACCATAGTAAATCATTCTATCCTCTCCCACTCTCTTGCGATAATCCTCGCAAGTTCAAGGTCGCTTTTGAAAGTCACTTTAAAACAGAAGACATCTCCTTCGACAATGGATATCTCCACACCGAGTCTGTGAACAGGCTCAGTGTCGTCCGCCCACTCTTTGCCTTCGCTGTGCGCTTTTTTCAGCAGATCGTATGAAAAGGCCTGAGGTGTTTGCACCCTGTAGATGCTATCTCTTGGAACATAGTTGATCTTCGAGTCACTGAGTTTCACGAGTGTGTCTGAGTTCCTCAGAGCAAGAGTGGCCGCCCCGGTTTCCTGGGCCTTTTTTAAAACCGCTCCGACGTACTCTTTTCTCAAAAAAGGACGCGCCGAGTCGTGTATGAGAACGTACGACGGCTTGATGTTTTCAAGAAACTTAAGAGCGTTTCTGACACTCTGACTTCGAGAATCGCCACCTTCGACGATTCCCAGGATCTTTTCGTGCTTTGCTTTCTTTGTCACGCGGCCGATCCAATCTTTTGCCACCACGATCACGACACCGTCGATAACATCGCTGTCTAAGAGTGTCTTGAGAGGATATTCGAAAAGCATCCTTCCCTCTATCTCAAGAAACTGCTTGGGTACCTTTTCACCGAGCCTTTTTCCTTCCCCAGCAGCGAGCAGTACCGCAACGTTCATGTCTGATTCGCCTCTTTCTTCTTCTGACTCTTCTGATACTGATGGAAATAATTGAGTTTCAGTGTGGAGAGCACTCCCTCCATTTCACGACGCACCTTTTCGTCCACCAGGTCTTTGATCTTGTTGAAAACCGCATCTAGCGTATCTATACCCAAACGAGCCTCACCGAGATCCTGGTAGAAATCTCCGTATTCGTCTTCTGTAAGGCCCAATCTTGCCCAGCACCTTGCGCTTATAGTACTGAAAAAGAGGAGGATGAGATCCTTCATGGAGAGTTTTTCTTTCCTCTCTTCCATGGATCTTCACCTCCTCTCAATCTTCAGACCGTATTCGTCAGCATCGACCACGATGTGATCTCCCTCGCTTATTTCACCCTCCAGGATCTTGTCGGCTACCATAGACTCCAGTTCGAGCTCGATGATTCTTCTGAGAGGTCTTGCACCGAGTGAAGGAACATACCCTGCCTCGGCCAGGTATTCCTTCGCCCTTTCAGTGAGCTCGAGGGTGATTCTTTTGTCTTTCAGGATGTCTCCAAGTTGTTTTACCATGATCTCGACGATCTTCTTCACCTCATCCATTGTGAGAGGTTTGAAGTAGACAACTGCATCTATTCTGTTCAGAAACTCCGGTTTGAAGGTGTTTCGAAGCTCTTTTTCTATCTCGAGCCGGACGTTCTCCAAGGACCCCAGAATCTTATCACTTCCAATGTTGCTCGTCATGATGATGATGGTGTTTCTGAAATCCACCGTGTTTCCTTTCCCATCTGTCAGACGCCCATCTTCAAAGACTTGAAGCAATATGTTAAACACATCGGGGTGCGCCTTTTCTATCTCGTCGAGCAGTACCACACTGTAAGGTCTTCTCCTCACAGCCTCTGTGAGCTGGCCACCTTCCTCGTAACCCACGTATCCCGGAGGAGCTCCTATAAGTCTTGCAACGGAGTGCTTTTCCATGTACTCGCTCATGTCGAGCCTTATCATGGCGTCTTCACTTCCAAAGAGCACATCGGCGAGAGTTCTTGCAAGCTCGGTTTTTCCAACACCGGTTGGCCCCAAAAAGAGAAAGACACCGATGGGTCTCCTCGGATTTTTGATCCCCACCCTGGCTCGCCTGATGGTACGGGCCACTATCCTCACCGCTTCTTCCTGATTCACCAGGCGCTGGTGGATCAGTTCTTCCAGTTTCAGGAGTTTGACTTTTTCAGATTCCATGATGCGAGACACGGGAATTCCAGTCCACTGTTCCACAATTTTCGCCACAACGCTTTCGTTGACCACGGGTTCCATATTTTCCTGGTTTTCCTTTGCTTTCTCGTACTCTTCTTTCAATTTCTGGAGCTCCACTTTCAATTTTGCCGCCTCTTCGTATTCTCCTCTCACTACGGCATCGTTTATTCTATCCTCGAGATCTCTCATCTTTTTTTCCAGCTTCAAAATTTCCTCGGATGGATACGAAGATTCTAGTCTCACGTAAGAAGCCGCTTCGTCTATTAGATCTACCGCCTTGTCCGGAAGAAACCTGTTGGTTATATAGCGGGCGGAGAGTTTTGCGGCAGCTTCCAAGGCATCGTCCGTTATCTTTACCTTGTGATGGTCTTCGAAAACTTTCCTGAGTCCCTTCAGAATCTCTATCGTTTGCTCAACGGTGGGTTCCTCCACCAGAACGGGCTGAAATCTTCTTTCAAGTGCTCTGTCTTTTTCGATGTACTTTCTGTACTCTTCAACAGTGGTGGCACCTATTATTTGAATCTCTCCCGTTGTGAGCTCTGGTTTCATGATATTCGCAGCGTCGAGAGCGCCTTCGGCGGCTCCTGCACCCACGACCGTGTGTACCTCGTCTATGAAGAGGACGACTTCTCCCTTCTTCCTCCTCAACTCATCGAGGAGACGTTTCAGTCTTTCTTCGAAGTCCCCTCTGAAGCGTGTTCCTGCGACCAGTCTTCCCATGTCGAGTTTGAGCACCCTCACGTTTCTCAGAAAGAGGGGAACCTTTCCTTCAACAATTCTCTGTGCAAGTCCTTCAACAACGGCCGTTTTTCCAACCCCTGGATCTCCAATCAGAACAGGATTGTTCTTGGTACGACGTGAGAGTATCTGTATCACCCTTCTGATTTCTTTCTCACGATCCACCACGGGCATGAGCTTTTTCTCGCGGGCAAGCTGGGTGAGATCCACCGTGAAACGGGCCAAGGCTTCGATGTTCTCTGCCTCGTCCGTTTTCCCAGCTGCTCTTATCTTTCTTATGGCTTCGTACACTTTCTCTGGTGTCACGCCGTACCTTGAAAGGATACGAAATGCTGTGGAGTCGGGAGAAAGAACCATTCCGAGAAGAAGATGCTCCGTTCCTATCTTCGAGTCTCCCATCCTTCTGGCTTCTTCGCGGGCCTTTTCTATCACGTGTCTTGCGTCCGGTGTTATGAAAATCTGGGAGACGGATGTTCCATCCGGGACCCTGACACCGTATTTCCCTATGAACGTTTCTACGTCGTCTTTCAATCTGTTTATATCCACGTTCACCTCCTTCAGGAGTTCCACACCAACGTTGTTTCCTTCCTCAAGAATTGCAAGCAATATGTGTTCGCTGGAGAGCTGGTTCTGCCTGTATCTGGTCATTATATCCTGAATGCTCATCATTACTTTTTGGGCCTTTTCCGTGTACTCTTCGAGATTGAACATGCAGGTCACCTCCTCAAAAGAATATTACCACGTGTGTTAATCTTTTTCTTAGCAAGCATCAAAGGAGAGGAGATGAGTATGAAGCGAAACATTCTTCTTCCGGTGATCATAGGAATAGGTGCAGCCGTCCTCATAGTATCTCTTGCAGGCAGTGGAAACGTTTGGAAGGGTTTAAAACACCTGGATATGAGATTCATCTTTCTGCTTGCTCTGAACTTTTTCACAATAGTTATCGTTGATGCCCTGAGGACCAGTATTCTCCTCGGGAGGATTCCTTTCAAAACGTGTGTTTCGAATTCACTATGGGGTTTCTATGCCAGTACCGTAACACCCTTTGCAGCTGGGGGACAACCTTTCCAAATATATCACCTTGTGAAATCTGGCGTTCCCTTCGAGAAAGCTGCTTCGGTGATAGCGGTGAGGTTCTTTTCCTCGTTTTCCTTCACGATCGTGTCTGGTTTTTTCTTTTTCCTCTTCTATTTTGACACGTTTCGCTCTCTTGGAATCCTAGGGGATCTCTTCTTTATCGGAATTGTCCTTGCTTTCGCTTTTTACGTTTTCATAATCCTTCTTTCTTTCAGCAGGAGATTTCTCGAGAAATTCTTTCTGTCAAATCCCATCATGAAAATCATGGCGTTCTTCTCCAAAAAGAGCAGAAAAGAGGTAGAAAGCCTCGTAAAAGAGAGGATTTTGGGTTACATGTCCGCCATGAAGGAACTCTGGAGATCTTCGAGAGCGAAAGCCTTCATTACAATGGTTCTTTCCGGAACGATGATTGTGTGCATTCATGCGAGCACATACCTTTCGATAAAGACCGTGAATCCTTCGATAGAAGTGTCTCTGTTTCAGATAGTCAGTATCCAGCTTGCTCTGAGCCTGGTTGTGTACTTCGTTCCCACACCCGGTGCCAGTGGTGCTGTCGAGGTCATCTACTACGTTGTCTATTCGAACATCATCGAAAAGGCAGACGCGATCGTGTCACTTCTTATCTGGCGGTTCTTCAACTACTATCTGTTCATCATTCTGGGAATTCTCCTTGGAATTGGCAGATTAATGAAAAAACCGGAGGAACAGTCCTCCGGTTGATCTGCTTGGTGCCGAGGGCGGGACTTGAACCCGCACGGGCCGAAGCCCACATGGCCCTCAACCATGCGTGTCTGCCAGTTCCACCACCTCGGCAACTCCGAAATATATATTAGCACAACTTTCTGACCATTTCAAGTCCTTTTGAACTCCAACTCCACCTTGACGTCACGTTACAGTTATGGTATTATAATTAAGCGGTGATGGGTGCGTAGCTCAGTGGGAGAGCGCTTCCTTGACGAGGAAGAGGTCGCAGGTTCAATCCCTGCCGCACCCACCAAAAGGGAGCCTATAGGCTCCCTTTTCTTTTTAATACAAAAAAGATGTGCTCTGCTCTCCACAGAATTGCCCTGTCTTTAGAAAATTCCCTCTCCAGATCAAAAATGATGCCTTCCTCCCTCTTCAGTTGATCTTCAGTGTAGTCGAAAACCCCTATTCCACGCATGTCGATCATATCAAAAGCCTCTATAGATTTTATATCTTCCGGTTTGAAAGCATAGGAGTTGAAAGAAAAGAGTGTGCTTCCCACTTCGATGGTCTGCGTTTTCAAAAAGCGCGGGATTCTCTCCCAAGCCTCTTCTTTTATCATGTGTTGAAGAAAAGCGTAAAAATTGTCCACCGTTGCTATCAGAAGGCCACTAGGTTTCAAAACCCTTGCTATTTCGGAAAACGCTTTGATTTTATCTTCAACGTAGCTTAAGACATCCCCCATGGCCATCACAACGTCAAAGGAGTGTGAAGGGAAAGGGAGATCTTCCGCACGCGCTTTGAAAAGTTTTTTTACACCCTTTCTTTCTGCAACTTTCAACATCTCCTCGGAAGGGTCAGCTAGAGTTACGTCAAAGCCCCTCTCTTGAAGAAACAAGCTCCACCTTCCCGTACCCCCACCAAGATCCAGTACCTTACAGGGTTCCTTCAGATACTCACTCAAGAAGGACTGAATCAACTTGTGGTAAAGCCTCCACTTTGGTGTCTCGTACATGGGGTCGTACTTTCCTGCGATTCTGTCGTAGTACTCCCAGGATCTTATGATCATTCTTTCACCTTCAAAAAAACGAGTTCCGTTTCACCGTAGCCTTTTCTTTTGGTGATCTCAAAACCGGAAAGATCTATCTTGATTCTTTTGCCCTTTTCGAGAATCGCCAGGCCTTCTTTCCTCATTACCCGCGGGAGTAGTTGTAGAGTCTTTTCGATGACTTCGACATTTTCGTAAGGAGGATCGAGAAAGACGATATCGAACTTCTCACGGGCCGTTTTCAAATAATCTATTGCATCTTTGTAAACCAGTCTGGCTGAGTTTCCTATCGTTTCGAGATTTTTCCTGCATATTTTGAGAGCTCTCTTTGACCTGTCGACGCATACAACCCTGTCCGCCCCTCTGCTCAGTGCTTCGCAACTCACCACACAGCTACCGCAGAAGAGCTCCAGAAAACTCTTTCCTTCCACATTCACCATGTTGAAAAGAGCACTCCTCACGGAGGACATGGTGGGCCTGAAAAAGTCACCTGTTTTCAACTTTCTTCCCCTGTATTTGCCTCCTGTGATTCGCGTCTCTCCCATATGAGGCTCACCACTTCCCTGACTTTTTTTTCAAGATCTGCGATCGAAGAGTTGTTCGGGATGACAATCCCCTGGGGGATCACGTCTTTTTGAAACTTCAGTCTCTCTCTTGCGAATTTGTTCCTCTCAACGATCTTTTTTTCCTTCGCAACGACGGTGATGACGTGATCGCAGAGTGTATCCAATTTCATTCTCCTCAAAAGAGCGGCCTCTATCACAACAAGGCCGCTCCTTTCTTTCACGATATTTTCCACCTTTTTCCTCATGAGTGGGTGGACGAGTCGTTCGAGCTTTCTCAGTTTCTCCTCGGATCTGAAGACGATTTCACCCAGTTTTTTTCGAATCACCTTGCCGTCTTCCAGAACCGATTCACCGAACAACTCGACGAGTTTTTCTTTCACCTCTTCCAGGATCTCATGACCAATCTCGTCTACGTTCACCACGTAGGCTCCGTAGTCTCTCTTCAGAATTTCGCAGACCGTTGTCTTTCCTGTCCCTATCTTCCCCGTAACTCCGATCACCATACTCTCTTTGCCTTTTTCTCTAACTCTGACTTGAACCTCTCGTACTCGTCCCTTGCGAGGAAAATGACACTTGGTGTGTTCAGCTTTTCCATTATTTTCGATATCCTCTCCTCAACGGTGGGGTCGTCAGAAACGATAATGTAAGTTCCTTCTTCTCCAAGTGGTCCACCTTCTATGAAGAAGACCATTTCCCCTTCGTACATCACTCCTTTAAAGACGCTCATTCTATGACCACCTTCTTGGCGCGATCTTTTATTTCGTATTCGTAACCCTCTCTTCCCATGAGAGCGAATGTAATCTTCTTTCCGAGCTCCACACCCGGCTGGTCGAATGGATTGATCTCAAGAAGACATCCCATGAAGACTGTCGCGGCTTCGTAATAAGCGAAGAACTGACCCACGTTGTAGGGAGTGAGCCTGTCGAAGATCACCTTCATGTTCGGCCTGTTGTTTTTCCTCAGGGCTTCCTCCGTTCCTGTTTGCTCTGCAAAGAGAAGTTCAGAGAGCTTCCTTCTTGCAAGGTACTTGAGTTCTTCCCTTCCGGTGTCCGGTATCGTGATTTCTCTGTCGAAGTTTTCCACTCTCAAGAACGTTATCACTTTGTCGTTCGGTCCTTCGTTGTAGAGCTGTATCTGTGAGTGTTGATCAGTTGCGCCTATGGCTTTCACCGGTGTCTGCCCTGTGAAAACCTCCTCCCCTCTCACGTTGTACCTCTTTCCAAGGCTTTCTGCCCACAGCTGTCTGTACCAGTCTACAAGGTAGGTCATTCTGTTGGAGTAGGCCATCATGACGGAGATGTTCTTTCCCTTTTTCAGGTAGAGATAGTGCGTGAGGGCGATCATCGCCGCTGGATTTTCAAACACGTCTTCCTTCGTACATTTTTCGAACGCATCGCGGGCGCCATCATGGAGTTCTTCTATGTCGATACCCTCTGCCATGGCAGAGAGGAGTCCAACAGGTGTCAGCACACTGAACCTTCCCCCAACACCAGGTGGTACCTCGAGATTTCTGAAGCCTTCTTCTTTCACCACTTTTCTCAAAAAGCCTTTCTCCGGATCCGTTGTGATGAGCATATGTTCTCTAGGATCGAGTCCATTTGTCTCCAGAATTCCTCTCGCGATCGAGTAATTTGCCATAACCTCGGCGGTGGAACCGGATTTTGAGATCACGTTGAACAGCGTCGTCTTCAGGTCTATTCTGTCAAGGACAGAAGCCGTGAAGTCGGGGTCGACGTTGTCCACGACGAAGACCCTCGCGTAGCCGTTCCTCTCATCCCTGGACATCTCGTTCCAGTTCAGTGGTCTTAAGGAATAATGAAGAGCGAGGTTTCCGAGGCCAGATCCCCCAATTCCCAGAACAACTATTGTATCGAAGTTCACTACCCACTCCTCGAGTTCTTTCACCGAATCGATCCACTTTCTATCCAGTCTGGCAAAGTCTGGTGTGTTCTCCGAGAAATATCTTATCGCTTTTACCACCTTTTCTTTTGCACTCTCCACGTCTTCCTCTTTCAGTCCACCGGAGATATTTGGTTCGAAAAGATTCGAAAAATCAAATTTTAAAGCCATTTCCTCCACCTCTCAGTAAACTATCAGCGTTTTGAGATCGTAGCCCTCAAGCCTCTTTCTTGGTTCCAGATAAGAAAGCTCTACAAGGAAAGCAAGGGCAGAAATCTCTCCACCGAGTTTTTTAACGAGCCTTATGAGCGCTTCTGCTGTTCCGCCTGTTGCGAGCACATCGTCCACTATGAGGACTTTTTGGCCCTTTTCTATGGCGTCTTCATGGATATGAAGTTGCTCGATGCCGTACTCCAGCTGGTACTCCGCGTACACAGTTTTGTACGGAAGTTTTCCGGGTTTTCTTACAGGAACAAAGCCCTTTCCCAGTTTGTAGGCCATGGCAGCTCCAAGGATGAATCCTCTTGCCTCGGGAGCGACTATCAAGTCGAACTCCCTGTCAGCCACGAGTTCACACATTCTGTTGATGGCCTCGCTGAAAGCTTCGCTGTCTTTGAGGAGCGGTGTGATGTCTCTGAAGATGATACCTTTCTGTGGGAAATTGGGAATGTCTCTAATGAACTGCTTCAAATCCAATTCAAACACCTCCTACGAACGAATATTTCCCTGTGCTCGATGGATAGAGTGCGAAGAAAGTGCTGCCACTTCCGGTCATCATTCTCAGGATGGAACCTTCACCGAATCCTTCCAAATCGCGCAAAACACCCGGATATCTCTCAAGGAATATTTTCTCAAATACGTTGTAAGAGAGCTTCCTTATCTTATCGTAGTCTCTCTTCAGATAGGCTCTGTGAAGTTCTTTCAGGTTATCTGGTCCTTTCCCATACGTGTCTGGTGTAAGAAAGCTGTACATTTCCCGGGTCGAGGAGTGTATGTTTGGAACGAAAAGATTCACAGAGTATCCCGTTATATCCTTCAGCTTTTCCACGAGTTCTCCTTTTCCTTTCACCACGGCCGTTCCTCCGTACAGAAAGAAAGGCACATCGCTTCCCACTCTGATCGCCATCTCGAGAAGTTTTTCAAAAGGCACATCGAACAGCTTTCCAAGGTATCTCAAAATGGTGGCGGCGTTCGAGCTACCTCCTCCAAGGCCAGATCCCATGGGTATTCTCTTTTCTAGTTTGACTTTGAGGCCGAACTCCAATCCCGTTTCCTCTTTGAAGACCTCGTAAGTCTTCTTGATCGTGTTGTTCTTCGGCAGATCAACGTTGCTTTCCAGAAAAAAACCTTCCCTGCAGACTTCCACCGAGATTGTGTCGTACAAGGAGATCGTTTGAAAAAGACCAAGTACGCTGTGGTATCCGTCCGCTCTCTTTTCAAGAACGTCGAGATAGAGATTCAATTTCGCGGGCGAAACAAGTTCAGCAGAACATTCGCTGCGATCTTCGACCACCCTTCCATCACTCCCAAGTATTTTCCCAGCTCATCGAACTCGACAAGATGCCATTCGAACAACTCTTTTTCCTTCATCGACACGAACTTTCCTTTTCCAACAAAGAGAGCTCCAAGATGCACCTTGCTCACTTCAGTGGAAGATGAGTTGATCAAACCAAGAAATTCCAGCTCTTTCAACTCAACTTCTGCTTCCTCGTTCATCTCCCGTTCCAGCCCTTTCAAGAAAGCTTCCTGCGGTGTGTTTCCGTCCTCTTCTCGGGCGTGTCCTCCTATTCCAAGAGAATACAGATTGTGCAATCTTTTCTCCGATTGTTTCGTTGTCCTTTTGGTGAGAAGAACTTTCCTACCATCCAGTATCACAACGTATGGAATGATCTGTTTCGTCGATTCGTCGTACTCTGCCTCCAATCTGTCTCGAAAAAAGCCACAACGTTTCAGAAAATCCAGCAACTCTTCTAAGCTCGTTTTCAGAAATCCTTCAAACTTTCCGAACTCTTCGTATACGTCCTCTGTTCTCACAACCAGGATCTTTTCATCTTTCATCTTATTCTCTTCCCACCTCGTGGCTGGGTCTTTTGAAGAAATCCGTCTTTTCCTCATCTGCTTTCAGCTGTTTCCATCTGTGTGCGGCCGTTTCACAGAATCGCTGAAGTATAGCGGGGAGATCGCTCTTTCTGAAAAGCTCTTCCCCTATTTTCTCTTTGAGTCTTTCACTCAGCGCGTACTCTTCTTTCTCCGGGTCGAAGCTGATATCTTCTGTGTAGTCCCCCGCATAGAAGTCGTCCAGGACCTTCTCCAGAAATTTGAGAGCGAACTCGATAAAAACATCTCCCACTTCATCGATTCTCTTCACGTCATGGAGTTTCTTCCTGTAGTCTTCAATCAACTCCTTTTCCTGTTTCACGAAAGAGAACATCTTTTCACCTTTTTTCATGAGAAACACCTCCGTTCAGATTTTTTGTTTTCTCAGAGCGATGTATCCTACCGTTAAAATGGCTGCCGTTTCGAACCTCAGGATTTTCTTTCCAAGGTTCACCATGATCGTTTTGCTCCTCAAAAGCTCTTTCTCCCTGTCAGAAAATCCTCCTTCTGGCCCCACAACGATTGTTATGCTTCCCGATACGTCTGTCTCGAGCAGGCTGACAGGAGCATCGGGATCGAGGGCGATCGTCTTCTCGTTGAAGTTAAGTTCTTCCATCATCTTTACTTTCGGAAAGAGGTACCTTCTGCACTGTTT
Source organism: Thermotoga sp. (assembly GCF_021162145.1). Classification (NCBI taxonomy): domain Bacteria; kingdom Thermotogati; phylum Thermotogota; class Thermotogae; order Thermotogales; family Thermotogaceae; genus Thermotoga; species Thermotoga sp. The sequence continues at coordinate 41,851 of NZ_JAGGZH010000147.1, read as the reverse complement.
CGCTGCCTCTCTGACCACAACACCGGCTTTTTCAAGGTTGATGGTGTGCTGGGATCTCTCGAATCTGTGGAATAACATTTCGTCCACTCCAAGTTCCACGCACTTTTCTATCAGAAGGCGTGTCCTCTCCCATCGACCGACTGGAACTATCACCCTCAGTTTCTCAGAGGATTCCTCTTCTTTTTTCTCTGTTTTCAGGATCCTGGCAATTGCCTCATTTTTTTTTAGTCTGATCAGAACGCAGGTGTAGGAGAAACCTTCACCGTCGGTTGCTTCTATTGTTTGCCCTTCTTTCAATCTCACCACTCTCATGTGGTGTGCTTCTCTTTCATCGAAAATGACCTCACCGTTCTGGGGTGTTCCATAGAACAGGTGAGGCATCTATGGTATCACCTCAAAGCCGGTGTATGGAACGAGCACTTCTGGAACCTTCACACTTCCATCTGGTTGCTGGTAGTTTTCTAGAATCGCAACCAGTGTTCTTCCCACAGCGATGCCCGAGCCGTTCAGGGTGTGAACGAACGTGAGCTTTCCATCCGACCTTCTCCTGTATCTCATGTTCCCCCTTCTTGCCTGAAAATCCGTCACGTTGCTGCAAGAAGAAATCTCTTTGTACGCGTTGTAAGATGGGAGCCACACTTCGATGTCGTACGTTTTTGCGGAGGTGAATCCAAGGTCTCCAGTGCAGAGTGAGACAACGCGGTATGGAAGATTCAACCTCTGAAGGATTGTCTCAGCGTCTTTCACCAGTCGTTCTAGATCGTCAAAAGACCTTTCTGGAGTGGTTATCCAGACAAGCTCCACCTTGTCGAACTGGTGCTGTCTGATCATTCCTCGAACGTCTTTTCCGTAACTACCGGCTTCCCTCCTGTAGCACGGGGTGTAAGCAACGTATTTCTTTGGAAGATCTTTTTCTTCGAGAATCTCACCACTGTGAAGGGCAATCAGGGGTACTTCCGCTGTTGGTATGAGGAACAAATCGTCCCTTTCTGTCAGATACAGTTCTTCCTCAAACTTCGGTAGCTGACCTGTGATCGTAATCGTTTCTCTTTTCACAAGATGAGGAACCCACACTTCCATGTATCCATGCTCCTTCGTGTGAATATCGAGCATAAAATTTACGAGCGCTCTTTCAAGTTTTGCAAGTTTTCCGTACATCACGGTGAATCTAGAGCCACTAAGCTTGGAAGCTCTATCGAAGTCCATGAGTCTCCAGGCAGGTCCGAGGTCCCAGTGTGCGAGAGGAACGAAATCGAATTTTTTCGGTTCACCCCACCTTCTCACCTCAACGTTTTGGGACTCATCAGAACCAACGGGAACGGACTCGTGAGGAATATTCGGCACTCTGAGGAGAAGATCTCTCAATTTCGACTGGAGCTCTTTTTCTTCCTCTTCGAGTGATTTTATTTCCTCGCCAATCTTTTTTCCTTCCTCGATTAGAACATCCGCCTCGGAGGACTTTCCCTCTCTTTTCAATTTTGCCACGCTCTTGGAAATGTCGTTTCTCTTTGCCCGTAACTCGTTGAGCTTTGTCGTCACAGAACGCCACTCACTGTCGATCTTCAGTATTTCATCGATGATGCTGGTGTCCTCTCCACGTTTTCTCAGCGCCTCTTTCACGAAATTGGAATCTTGCCTGATGAGCTTTATGTCTATCATCCTATCCCTCCCTTATTTCAATTCTATCAGAATATGTACCTCACGAATTTTCTGAGGATGAACCCAAGAAGGATCGTGCCAGCAATCATGAAGGTAGAGATGGCGTTCACCGTGGGGGAGATACCGAATCTTATCATGGAGTATATCTGTATGGGGAGAGTTGTTGAGCCCGGTCCCGCGACGAAGAAAGTGATGACGAAATCGTCTATAGACAATGTAAAGACCAGAAGGAATGCTGCCACTATCCCTGGAACGAGATTCGGTATTATGACCTTGTAGAAAACTTGAAAGTCTGTGCTTCCCAGGTCATATGCTGCCTCTATTATGTTTTTGTCGAAGTCCTGGAGCCTTGAGTACACGATCATCATCGTGTATGGGATGGAAAAGGTAATGTGTGCAAGAATGATGGTGAAGAGTCCAAGTCGCACCCTGAGCATCGAGAAGAGTAGAAGAAGGGATATTCCTATGATCACGTCAGGTACCACGAAAGGTAAGTAAGTGAGAAACCAGATGGTGTTTTCGACGCGTGTTTTTCTCCAATGGAGCTCAATTGCCGTTACAGTTCCTATGGCCGTTGCTATCACACTCGACACAGTTGCCACTATCAACGAATTTTTGAAAGAATTCCACACGGAGTACTCCCTAGTGAAGAGCTCCACGTACCACTTCAGGGTAAAGCCTGCCCACACGAGTGATTTGGCCGCGTTGAACGACATGAGAATTACTATGAAGAGTGGCAAGTAGAAAAATACCATTGTCAGGATAGCCACCATCTTGATGAATCGGCCTGGACTCAACTCTTCTCTCTCCTTTTCATCACGATGATGATGCTCAAAAGAGCGATCAGTGTGAGCAAGTTCGACATGGCAGATGCAACCGGCCAGTTTCTGATAGTCATGAGCTGCCTGGCAATCTCATTCCCTATCATTTTGGAGGAGACGCCTCCAACGAGATCGGGAATCGCGTAGGAACCAAGAGCAGGTACGAAAACGAAGACAAAAGCTGTGAGAAACCCCATGCGAACGTTTGGAAGCAGAACTTTTGTGAAGGTGTGGATCTTACTGGCTCCAAGATCCAGAGAAGCTTCCAGAATGCTGTTGTCTATCTTCTCCATGGCGGTATAGAGTGGCAGTATGGCAAACGGCAGGTAGGTGTAAACTATCACGAGAATGACGGCGAAGGGATTGTAGAGGAATTGCACGGGTCCAAGACCGAGAAGATTGAGAAACTGATTTATTATTCCGTTGTTTCCAAGGACGATCTTCCAGGCGTAGATCCTTATAAGAGAGTTGGTCCAGAAGGGAACGATTGTGAGCAAAAGAAGGAAATTCTTCAGTCGGCTTTTTGCTATGTAGAAAGAAACGGGAAGCGCTACCGCGAGAGTGACAAGGGTGGCAACTCCCGAGATCCAGATCGATCTCCATATGAGGTTCAGGTACCTTGGAAGGTACTTATAGGCATCCAGTGTGAAGCTCCACTGGACACCACCGTAGATCTGGGGTTCCAGAAAACTGTAGATGAAGATGATGGAGATTGGTAGAACGAACAGAAGAATTAGCCAGAGAAGGTAAACGTACCTCATTTCAGCACCTCTACGATGAAGCTGTCATCGGGATCCCATGCAGCGAAGACCTCGTCTTCCCATTTTATGATCGGCTCGTCTAGTATGTACTTTGCATGCTGTTTGTACACTTTGAGCATATAACCCTCATCGAGTCGAATAAAATACTTTGTCTGGTGCCCCATGTAGATCTCTTCTTCCACAACTCCGTGAAAGACGTTGAGAGCACCGTTGGATTCAAACCTTTTCTTTGAAATCCTGATTTTTTCCGGCCTGAGTGTGATGATCATCCTGTCTCCCTTTTTGGCTTCTTTGTCCTTGTAACACCTGAATTCTCCAAGGCCGGGACTTTCCACAATATAGTATTCGTCTTCTACGTCCACAACCTCGACTTTCATGAGGTTCGTCTCTCCTATGAAAGTAGCGACGAAAACGTTGGCAGGACTCTCGTAAACCTCGTAAGGTGTTCCAACCTGAACGATCTCGCCTTCGTTCATGAGGGCGACCCTGTCCGAGACGCTGATCGCCTCTGTTTGATCGTGGGTTACATAAATGAACGTGATGCCAACTTTGTCGTGCAGGTTGTCCAGTTCCACAAGGAGTTCCTGTCTCAGCTTCGCATCGAGCGCACTCAGAGGTTCGTCCAGAAGGAGGACCCTCGGTTCGTTCGCGAGGGCCCTCGCTATAGCCACCCTTTGTTTCTGACCACCGGAAAGTTGAGAGGGCATCTTCTTCGCGTGATCTTCCATTCTTATCAAAGAGAGCAGACTGTTCACCCTTTCCTTTATTTCCGCTTCAGATAACTTTTTCAATCTCAGTGGGAAGGCTATATTTTCGAAAACATTGAGATGCGGAAAGAGAGCGTAGTTCTGGAAGATAATGTTCACTGGCCTTCTGTTCGCAGGAAGGTTTAGAATGGACTTTCCATCCAGCAAAACATCACCATTCTCTACATCTTCAAAACCTGCTATCACACGAAGGAGTGTGGTCTTCCCACAACCGGAAGGCCCGAGCACGGAGAAAAACTCTCCTTTCTTTATCTCTAGAGAGATGTTTTTCAAGACATGGAAGTCTCCAAAGAACTTGTCAACGTTTCTTATTAAGACCTCTCCACCTATCAACTTCGTTCACTCCATCACATTATGATTTCGAGCCAGACTTTGTTGTAGAGCTCCAGGGTTTTTCCAACGTCTTCTATGAATTCACAGTTCTTGAGGTTCTCTATGGTGTAGATGGGCTTTGTCTTCATGTACTTTCTTGCCTCAACATTTGGAGAAGGAAGTCCCAGGTAGTCCGCTATCTTCGCGGCATTTTTCGGTTCGAGCAGGAAGTTGATGAATTCGTACGCGAGGTCAACGTTCCTCGCTCCTTTTGGTATCACCATGTTGTCTATCCATAGGGTTCCTCCTTCTTTGGGGATGAAGAAGTCAAAGTTTTCTTCCTCTCCCTCTGGTATCCTTTGGTACACATCCTCTGCGTATCCGTGTACCACCCAGTACTCTCCAGAGACTATTCCATCGGCGTAAGAAGTGGCGTCAAATTTTGCTATGTTCTTTTTCCATTTGAGAACGATTTGTTTTGCCTCTTCGAGCTCCTTTGGATTTTTCGTGTTGACCGAGTAGCCAAGGTATTTCAGCGCGGCACCGAGAACTTCCCTCATATCATCGAGGAGGGTCATTCTCCCTTTAAGATCTTCTCTCTCGAAGATTGACCAGGACTTTTCGTATTTCTTGACGTACTTCCTGTTCACAATGACAACCGTTGAACCCATCATGTAGGGCACACTGTATTCGTGGTTCGGATCGTACGTGGTCTTCGCGAGGATATCCTTGTCGAGGTACTTGAAGTTCGGAATCCTCGAAAGATCCAGTTTTTGAAGCATGCCCTCCTTGGACATGATCGACACGTAATCACCCGAGGGGAATATCAGATCGTACCCTTTTCCACCGCCTGCTTTGAACTTTGCGTACATCTCTTCATTGGACGCGTACGTGTCGTAAACTACGCGGCAATTGTACTTTTCTTCGAAAGCTCTGATGACGTCCTCTGGAATGTAGTCGGCCCAGTTGTAAATGTAGAGAGTGGGCTTGCCGAAAACGGTGAAAGTTGTTAAAACGATGAGGAAAAAGAGAACCTTTTTCATTGTTCATACCTCCTTCTCCCAATATAAAAAGCCAGGCGCTGCAGCCTGGCTTTCTGGAGGCGGCGGTGGGATTCGAACCCACGAATAGGGATTTTGCAGACCCCCGCCTTGGACCGCTTGGCTACGCCGCCGTCCGCATAGAATATAATACCACATACCTGAGGGTGTTCAAGTGTTTTCTAAGTGACACGTATCGTTCAGAAGAACAAGTCTTGGTTTGCTTTCGATTTCAACTATGCTCAAAGAAGCATTATCAAGCTTGAAGTTTCGATGTAAATTAAGAGGAAGTCCTAATACCCAGCAAATATAAGATCTAAGTGAGAGAGAATGAGAAACAATAACAACATCGCTCGAATTGTTGAGTCTTTCCTGAGCTACTATTTTCACTACAACGTTCACCATCCTCTTTTGTACACTTCTCATTGATTCAAGTCCTTTTGTTTCAAAATTTGGATCCACTGACCATTTTTTGTATTCGTAAGGATACCTTCTCAGCGCTTCTTCAACAGTGAGTCCATTCCACAGTGAAATTTCACACTCTCTCAAGTCGTGTTCAATCCTAACTTCTTTTCCAAATTTTTCTGCAATCTCTTTTGCTGTTTCAAAACTCCGCAAGAGAGGACTGGAATAAACAGCGTCCACTCTTTTCAGTCTCTCCGCAACTCTTCTTGCTTGTTCTTTTCCTTTTTCATTCAGAGGGACATCTGTAATACCCTGCCAGAGACCTTTCTCGTTCCACAAGGTTTCACCGTGTCTTATCAAATAAAGTCTCATCTTTCAGAACTCCTCTTTGTGATAAACTTTTTGAGGAGGTGATCAGAGATGAAAACATTCGTTTTTGCGTTTTTAATTATAATTTCGTCCTTTTTGTTCTCATGGAGTGGTCATGAAGGTTTAACCTATTACATCGTGAAAGATATTGTACCAGATGAACTGGTGAAAATCACTCCTTACAACTATCAGGAAAAAAGAGTTTACAATCTCTCAAAACTTGTTCTCAGAGATGTGTGCGGTGAGAATACCATAAAAGCCTGGGAAGGTGCCATCACACCTCCAAATCCTTCTCCGGTTGATGAAAAGGTTCCGGCTTGGCAGATACTCACAGTTTATTCATCTGAACCAGACTGGGGAATGGATCAGGGGCTTGATCTTTCACCGTATCAGTTTCTCATTGGAAACAGTCAGGGTGTGAGGCACATGAAGTATCGCATTATGGGTCTCGAATTCTTCGAAGCCGATAAGAGCTTTTACTACTTTCACGATCTTGCGAAGGAGGCTTTTAGAAAAGGTGACAGGTACTGGGGCTACAGATTCCTTGCAAGAGCGCTTCACTACATAGAAGACCTTTCACAGCCTTATCACAACAAGCCCGGAGAGATAGGAGAGATTTTTCAGGCGCTCTTTGATAAATCAATCATGAAGATGTTAATGAACGCTCATTACACGTACGATGACTATCTTGCCTATCTCATCTATTCGGGCGATGAAGAGACGATAAGAACGATTGAAGAGGCAAAACCGATCTTCCTGAAATCCGAATGGCATCTCGTTCAGGAAGTAAGGAAACTGGCTCTGTCATACTTTCCGAAGGTTCATCATGAGATAAAGAAAGTCTTTGGAAGTAAACTGAAAGATAGAGAAGGCAAGCTGAGAAGTTTTTCCATGGTGTCCGTCGAAGAGTTCAAAGAAGCAGACCAAAGAGGAGACCTTTCCAACTTGAAGCGCTACACACTGGAACTCATAGGAAAGGTCTCTTCTTACTTAAAAGGATACCTCATCGACTTTCTCAAGACTGTGAAAGCTTTCTGATCACCTGATCGAGAGTTCTCCACGAAAGGAGAAAACACTTCACTCTTGCCGGATAGTTTTTCACATCCGACATGATGGTGATGTTGCCAAGTTTTTTCTCATCGAAAGAGCCTCCCTTTGCCATCTTCTCTGCTTCTTCTATGATAGAAATCACGTTTTTCAACTTTTCTCCAATGATCCTCTCTATCATCAGAGAAGCAGAAGCCTGGCTTATCACACAACCTATACCTTCGAACCTGGTGTCTTTTACAACACCGTCTTCTACTTTCAGATAGAGAATTATCTCATCACCGCAGGAGATGTTTTTTCCCTCTTCCACAGCGGTGGCATCTTCTAGCCTTCCCCTGAACCTCTTTGAATTGGCGTAGTCCAGAATGGCTTCTGAGTACATCATCTCGTGAACCACTCCTTTATCTTTTTCACTCCTTCCACGAAAGTTTCAACATCGTCTTCGGTGTTGTAGATGTAGAAACTCGCCCTGCAGGTAGAGTTGGGGAATTCCACCAGGGTAGACTGTTTTTTCAGGAGCTCTATCAAAGGCTGGGCGCAGTGATGACCGCTTCTCACCGCCACACCGAACTCCTGATCAAGGATATGCGCCACATCGTGTGGGTGTATCCCCTTCACGTTGAAAGAAACTATTCCTTGTTGTCTTTCATCGAGGGGACCGTAGATCTCGACTCCGTCTATTTGTTTCAAGCCATCCACGGCAAGCTCCGTTAATTTCCGTGTTCTTCTTCTGATCTCTTCGAACCCCATCTCTTCCAGATAAATCAGAGCCTCCTTCGAAGCAACGATACCTGCTATGTTTGGCGTTCCCGCCTCGAATTTGTACGGGAGTTCGTTGAAGGTCACGTTTTCTAGGGTGACCCTGTCTATCATCTCCCCTCCGTATAAGAAGGGTTCCATCTGTTCAAGAAATTCCCGCCTTCCGTAAAGAACACCAACTCCAGTTGGACCCAACATCTTGTGAAGTGAAAAGACGAGAAAATCCACACCGATTTCTTCTGGCTTTACACGCTCGTGGGGCACAAGCTGGGCTCCGTCTAGAACAATGATCGAGTCTGGGAACACATTTCTCAGTTCCTCTACAGGTAGTCTCTGACCAGTCACGTTCGAAAGACCAGTTATGGCGACAACCTTCGGTCTTGCTTTCCTGAATTTCAGCAGATCGTCCAGTTCGAGCGTGCCAAATCTTCCGGAAGGTTTTATGTAATCCACTTTGTAACCATGAAACTTCGAAAGCCTCAACCACGGAACGAAATTTGCATGGTGCTCCAGGAGAGAAACGAGAACGAGATCATCTTCTTTCAAAAAGCCACTTCTCAAAAGAGAAACAACAACGAGGTTTATGGACATGGTCGTGCCCGAGGTAAACACGATCTCTTCCGGAGACACACCGAGGAAATTAGCGAACTTTTCCCTGGACTCTTCCAGTTCAACCGTTGCCTGTGAAGCCAGAGTGTGAACCGCTCTGTGAACGTTGGAATAGCTGGTGTAATAGAAGTCTTTCAGCTTTTCAACGACTCGCTTTGGTTTCAAAGAAGAGGCCGCACTGTCTAGGTAGACGAGCCTTTTTCCGTTTATCTTTAGTTTCAAAGTGGGAAAGTCCTCATACAATCTGGTTGATAACATTCTCCACCTCTCCCCTCATCGATTCGTTTACTTCATCGAGAAGATCGGAGAAAACACCTCTTACAATCAATTTCTTTGCTTCTGCTTCACTGAGTCCCCTTGTCATCAGATAGAAAAGTCCGTTTTCGTCGAGAGAAGAAGAACTCGCAGAGTGTGAAGCTATGACGTCGTTTTCGTCCACCCAGAGGCTGGGGATCGCGTCCATCCTTGCACTTGGAGAGAGTATCAGAGTGTGTTCCATCTCCTCAGCGACTGCGTTTTTTGCTCCTCTTTTCACATCGAGAATACCGCGGAACACCACTTTTCCTGAGTCGTCCACTATACCATGTCCCTTCAGGTGCCCTTCTGACTCTTCACTGGAGAATCTCATAGCGTAGAGAAGGTCCACTACTCCGTTTTTGTTCTGGTAGAAGTAAGATTTCACGTCGGCCTGGCTCTCTTCACCCAGTTTCACCAGCACATGGCCGACTTTTCTGTTTCCAAAGGCTTTGAAATCTCTGAAGACAAGCTTTGCATCTTCTTCGAGGAAGATGAACATGTTCTCAAAGGAGTGGTTCCCAAACAGATCTACATTCACGAATTTCAATCTGGCGCCCTTTTTCACCAGGATTCTCATGACGGTGTTTTTGAACCTGTCGGTTTTTGAAATTCTGTAGATCTCAGCTTCGTTCTCAACAACTACCAGGTAATTCTCAACACCGTCTTCATTCGATCTTATGATGCTCTTTCCATCTCCAAGAGAGAAGAAGTCTGTGAAAAAAGTGTCCCCCATGAGAACAAACTTTCTGTGGGCACCTTCAAAGTCCAGCTTTTCAAGAAGAGAGATATCGATCTCAAGCTCAGTTTGCTTAAAGGAAAGTTCTGGAAGGATCATTCCATCGAGATTACACCTTTTCCACTTTGGAAAACCCCATTCCCTGTACTCCTGGTACTTTCTCTTTCTCCACTCCTTTAAAGGACCCTCTGTTGCTTCCAGCGCCCTTTCCAAAATGTCGTATCCGTAATCGCTCTCAGAAAAAATCTGGGGAGTTTCCCAGATGACCGCCTTTTCTCTGTCGTGCTCTATCACTATCACCTTTTCCATTTTGAACACCTCACCCTATACTCTTTTCTATTTCCAGCTCGAGAAGTTTGTTGAGTTCGACGGCGTATTCGAAGGGAAGCTCCTTGACGACGGGTTCCACGAAACCTTTCACGATCATCGATTTTGCTTCCTGTTCCGAAAGCCCTCTGTTCATGAGATAGAATATCTGGTCCTCTCCGATTCTGCCTATCCTTGCTTCGTGTCCCACGTCTGCTTTGTCTGTTTCCACCTCTATGATGGGGACCGTATCGCTTTTGGATCTGTTGTCGAGCATTAAAGCCGCACATTCCACAGATGCTTTGCTCTTTACAGCTTCTTTTGTTATTTTCAGAAGTCCCCTGTAAAATGCCCATCCACCTCCGAGCGAGATGCTCTTTGCACTGACCACGGAGCTCGTGTACGGGGCAAGATGAACTACTTTGGATCCTGTATCCATGTGTTGACCAGGACCCGCGTACGTGATCGACAGACTTTCAGCCCTCGATCCCCTTCCTTTCAGTATCGTCATCGGATACAGCATGGTCTTGTGGCTACCAAGAGAACCGGAAACCCACGTCATCGATCCTTCTTCTTCGACGATCGATCTTTTCGTGTTGAGGTTGAACGTGTTTTTGCTCCAGTTCTGTATGGTGAGATATTTCACCTTTGCTCCCCTCTTCACATATATCTCGACCATCCCAGCATGAAGGTTGATAACGTTGTACCTCGGAGCGGAACACCCTTCTATGAAAGTGACCTCGCTTCCTTCTTCTGCGACTATTATGGTGTGCTCGAACTGACCCATTCCGGGATTGCTCATAAGGAAGTAAGCCTGAAGCGGCATTGGAACCTTCACTCCCGTTGGAACGTACAGGAAAGTTCCTCCACTCCATATGGCACCGTGGAGTGCAGCGAATTTGTGATCGGTGTTGGGAACGAGCTTCATGAAGTACTCTCTAACAAGGTCGGGATATTCCCTCACAGCACTCTCCATGTCGAGAAAAATGACACCCAGTTTCTCGAGTTCTTTCTTTATGTTCTGATAGACAACCTCCGAGTCGAGTTGAGCGCCAACGCCTGCAAGGTATTTTCTTTCCGCTTCGGGAATTCCGAGTCTGTCAAACGCCTCTTTTATTTCACCAGGTACCTCTTCCCAGGAGGTACCCTTTTTTGCATCTGGTTTTATGTAAGATACGATCTTTCCTAAATCAAGATCGGATATATCAACACCAAACCTCGGATTGTGCCACTCCCTGAATATTTTCAAAGATTCGAGTCGATGCTTCAGCATCCACCCGGGCTCTTCCTTTGTCCGGGATATCTCCTCTATCAATTTTTCGTCGAGCCCTGGAGGGGCCTTGTAGGCGGTTTTCACTTTGGGGACGAAGTTGAATCTGGAGTCATCGAGGATGATTCTTTCCATCATCTCACTCCTTCCAGGCTGTAACCCTTTTCTTCAACTTCGCTGGCAAGCTCTGCTCCGCCGCTTCTCACAATGCGGCCATCTACATAAACGTGCACTCTGTCAATCCTTTCCAGGTAATCGAGGAGTCTTTTGTAATGTGTGATGATGAGAAGGGTAACTCCCTCTTTGTTGAGATCCGCAATCGTCTTCGCTATGAGTCTGAGCGCATCCACATCGAGACCCGAGTCTATCTCGTCGAGGATGAGGAACTTAGGCTTCAAAAAAAGGATTTGGAGAATTTCGGCCCTCTTTTTCTCCCCCCCGGAGAAACCGACGTTCAGGTATCTTTCAAGGAAATCCTTTCCAAGTCCAAGCCTTTCTGATTGGTTCTCCAGTTCTTTTCTCAGTTCCATGTAGTTTTTTTCCTCTTCGTGGATCTTCCTGTGCGATGTGGTGAGGAACTGAGAAAACCTCACGCCTTCAATCTCGTACGGATTTTGGAATGTCATCATGATACCAAGCTTTGCTCTTTCGTTTGCAGGAAGATCTTTTATGGAACGCCCTTCAAAGAGGATATCTCCCTTTGTCACAACGTACTTTGGATTGCCCATCACAACGTTTGCAAGAGTGGATTTTCCACTGCCGTTTGGTCCCATGAGAACGTGGACCTCGCCTCTTTTTATCTTCAGGTTTACTCCCTTCAGTATTTCCTTTTCCTCGTCTCTCAACTTCGCATAGAGATCCTTGATTTCAAGCATCTTGCTCCCTCCTCTTATGTTCTCCTAATTTATTATACCACATCCACGAAAAATATCCCTTTTGTTTTGGATTTGTAAGGTTGAGATAACAGAATAGGGGTTGTGATATAATAAAGAACGAGCCGGGGTGGCGGAATTGGCAGACGCAGCGGACTTAAAATCCGCTGGGGTTCATAACCCCGTGTCGGTTCGAGTCCGATCCCCGGCACCAGCTGTGAGGCACCAGAAGGGTGCCTCTTTTCTTTGGGGGGATATCATGAAGATGGAACTGGTTTTCGAAAGTGCAAGGTGTCTAATTGAACTGGATGAATCCTACGAGGTGGTTAGAAGGTTGAAAGAAAAGGTTCCGTTCAAGAGTGTGGTGAACACCTGGGGTGAGGAGATCTATTTCTCAACGCCCGTTGTTGTCTCAAAGATGGAGAACCCAAAAGAGGTGGTAGAAATAGGAGACATTGGTTATTGGCCCCCTGGAAAAGCCCTGTGCTTGTTTTTCGGGAGGACACCGATAAGCGACGACAAGATAAGGCCCGCGAGTGCTGTGAACGTGATCGGAAAGATTGTAGAAGGTCTTGAGAACTTGAAAGAAGTGAAAGACGGTGAGAAGGTCACCGTCAGATTTGCATCCTCATGATCTCCCTGTAAGCTTCGACGATTCTGTTTCTCACCTCAACGGTGAGTCTTAGAGCAATCGAAGCTTTTTCCGCTTCTATTATAACCTCGTGGATGTTGCTTATCTTACCCTGTGCGAAGTCGTCTGTCAGTTTTTCCGCTCTTTTTTGGATATTGTTCACCTTTTCCAGAGCTTCCTTCAATGCCTCTGAAAAGTTGTCTCCATTTTTCTTCTGGGTTTTTCCGGTATCTTCTATGGGACCGAGTCCCTCTATCCTATCTATCATACCCTACTACCCCCTTCCAATCTGAAGAGCGCTGTTTACCATGTTCTTGGTCACGTTGAACGCAGCCACGTTCGCATCGTACGCCCTCTGGGCATTTATGAGATCCACCATCTCTCTGACTATGTTCACGTTGGGCATTCTCACGTAGCCGTTCTCGTCTGCATCGGGATGGGTGGGGTCGTAAACGAGTCTGAAAGGTGATGGATCCTCCACGATCCTCACCACTTTCACACCTGCTCTCTCTATTCTACCATCCTTTGCTTTCCTGAGGTATTCAGCGAAGACAGGCACTTTCCTTCTGTAAGGTTCGCCCGTTTCAGTCCTGGTGGTTTCTGCGTTCGCTATGTTCGTGGAAACGATCTCCACCCTGAGTCTCTGAGCGGACATACCCGTCGCGCTGATATTCATTATATCGAACTCGCTCATCATCTCACACCTCTCAAAACGGCGTTGTATCTGTCTATGTTCAAAGACATGAGCCTGGTCAGTACCTGATACCTGAGACCGTTCTTTACAAGCTGAACCATTTCGTAATCGATGTCCACATTGTTACCGTCATTTCTCATGATTGTATCGTTCTGTATCAAAACACGCGGCTCTATCACCCTTTGAAGGTTTCCAAGGTGCTTTTCGTTGGTTTTCAAAAGTTTGAGTTTCATCTTCGACTCTTTCAAGAACTCTTCAAACGCCACGTACTTTCTCTTGTAGCCGGGAGTACTTACATTCGCTATGTTGAGGGCGTGTACTTTCTGCCTCAACAAAGATACATCCATCGCCTGTTTCAGGGTGTAGAAGTTCGAGTTGAACATCTTCACACCTCCACTGTTAATGTTCTCCACTGGAGGTACTTGTTCCTAAAATTTCTTCGATGTTGCTTTCTATATCGTGTTCTATCAGTTTCGATATGATCTCGTCGAGATCCCCGTCGAGAATCTCTTGAAGCTTGTAAGATGTGTAGTTTATTCTGTGATCGGTAACTCTGTTCTGGGGGAAGTTGTAAGTTCTGATCTTTTCACTTCTCTCACCGGTTCCAATCTGCGATTTCCTCTTTTGAGAAAGTTCCTTCTCCAGTTGCTCTCTCTGAAGCTGATAGAGGCGGGCTCGAAGGATTCTCAGAGCGGTCTGTTTGTTTTGATACTGCGACCTTTCGTTCTGGCAGGAAACGACGATTCCTGTTGGAATGTGTGTGATCCTCACAGCAGATTCCGTTTTATTAACGTATTGGCCACCATGTCCCGATGCCCTGAAAGTCTCTATCCTCAGATCCTCCGGTCTTATCTCGATGTCCTTTTCCTCTATCTCAGGAAGGACCACGACGGTTGCCGTTGAAGTGTGTATTCTCCCTCCGGACTCAGTGACCGGTACTCTTTGCACCCTGTGAACACCGCTCTCATATCTCAAGGTACTGTAGGCGTTTCTTCCTTTTACAAAGAAAACAGCTTCTTTTACCCCTCCAAGGTCCGTTTCATGTATCTCGGCGATCTCCACGTTCCATCTTTTTCTTTCGGCGTACCTTGTATACATTCTGAAGAGATCCCTCGCAAACAGGGCCGCTTCTTCTCCACCCGTTCCCGGCCTGATCTCTACAATCGCCTTGTCTCCCGCTTCAGGAGAGAGAAGTAGAAAAAGCTCCTGGAAGAGACCATCCAGCTCTTTCTCGTAGCGTTCTATTTCTTGCTCGCTTTCCCCTTCTTCTTTCAAAAGTTCTATGAACTCCTGTGTCTCCTTTATTTTGTTCACAATACTCTCTATCTCTTCGAGCTTTGAGTACTCCATTCCGTAATTTTTCATCTCCTCTGGACTCAGATCGGGTCTGGCCAGTTGTTCTTCCAGCTCTTTTTTTCTTTCCTGCAGAACCGAAGAGATCTTTTCTACGAGACCTTCACTCCTAATCTTCTGGCCACCTCCTCCTGATCCCTGGCGAACTGTATGGCGTCTTCTTTGGCTATGTCGCCCCTCAGAGCAGCTTTCACAAGGGCGTCGTCGAACAGGATCATACCATGTCTGGCACCTGCTTGGATGACGGATTCCAGCTGATGGATTTTGTTTTCTCTTATCAGATTCCTTACAGCCGGTGTTCCCACCATGATCTCGAGGATCGGGGTGAAACCTATGCCATTCGCTTTGGGAAGGAGTCTCTGGTAAATAACAGCGATAAGTGTGTTAGCTAGTTGAAGAGCAATCTGTCTCTGCTGGTGTGCCGGGAAGACGTCTATTATCCTTTCCGGCGCAGATGCCGCCGAATTTGTGTGTACCGTAGCGAGAACCAGGTGACCTGTTTCTGCTGCGGTGAGAGCAAGAGCCATCGTTTCGAGATCTCTCATTTCCCCAACGAGGATCACATCGGGGTCTTGTCTGAGGGCGTACTTCAAACCGTTGTAGAACGAGTCGGTATCGGAACCCAGTTCTCTTTGGTGTATCACCGATTTTTTGTTTACGAAAACGTACTCTATAGGATCCTCTATTGTGATTATGTGGTGCGGGAAGTTCTCGTTGATGTAATCTATCATGGCGGCAAGAGTCGTGGATTTCCCACTTCCCGTTGGTCCGGCAACCAGTATCAAACCGTACTTTCTTTCAACGAATGTCTTCAAAATCTCGGGAAGTCCGAGTTCCTGAAACGTTCTGATTTTCTTTGGAATCAATCTGAAGGCGAGTGCGGGATTCTTTCTCTCGTAGTAGAGGTTCCCTCTCACCCTGATTGCTTCTCCAACAGTGAAGGAAAAGTCCACCTCTTTTTCTTTTGGTGGAAAAGGATGCCCGATTTCCAGAAAGAGCTCTTTCAGACCGTTCATCACGTCCTCTCTGGAAAACTTACCGTATTTTTCTTGAGGAACGAGTTTTCCGTCGATTCGATAATAGGGAGGGCAACCTGCCGAGATGTGAACATCGGTTGCCCTCAAACCATAAGCTTCTGTGATGATCTTCAAAAGAGATCTATCCATCATTCCTCACTTCCTCTCTCCCTTCAAAACGGCAAGGCACCTTGGACAGACGCCTGGGAATTCTTCAGATTGGGAGATCTCGGTTGTGTATTTCCAGCACCTTTGACATTTTTCCCCTTCTGCGTGTTTCACAATGACCTCGACAAGCTCCCCTTTCAGCTCGCCTGAGCCATCCGAAAGGCTCACTTTGGAAACGATGAAGAGTTCCTCGAGAACATCCCTGTATTCTTCGAGAAGAGCTTTCACAGAGTTATTTTTGGGAACGAGGATCACTTCAGCATCCAGGGAGTGCCCTATCGTATCCTGCTGTCTTTTTTCTTCGAGTGCCTTCAGGACGTCTTCCCTTATGGAGAGGAGTTTTTCGAAATCTTCCATTATCTTCTTGTCGATCAAATTCCCTCTGTACTCTGGCCAGTACTCTGCCTGGACCGTCTTGTACTTCCTGTCCTTCTCGTGAAGATGCAAGTACACTTCCTCCATTGTGAAGGTCATGATGGGTGCGAGGATCTTCATCAGGGCGATCAATATCTCGTGCATCACCGTTTGAGCCGATCTTCTGTAAAGTGAATCTTTCGCCTCGACGTAAAGTCTGTCCTTCACAACATCAAGGTAGAGGGAGCTGAGTTCCGTTGTACAGTACTTCACCACAAGGTTGTAGACTTTCGAGAACTCGTAACTGTCGTAGTACTCCGTAGAGCGCCTTATAATCTCCTGGAGTCTTCCAAGCGCCCATTTATCAATGGTGAGAAGCTTTTCGTAGGGGACTCTGTCTACTTCGGGATCAAAATCTCCGAGATTTCCAAGAAGGAATCTGAACGTGTTTCTTATCTTCCTGTACACCTCTGTCTGTTGTTCGACTATCTTCATGGAGATCTTTATGTCGTTGAAGTAATCGCTACTTGCGAGCCAAAGCCTCAGAATTTCTGCTCCGTACTTTTCGACCACTTCCATAGGGTCCACGACGTTTCCAAGGGATTTGCTCATCTTCCTTCCAAGCTCATCTTTTATGAAGCCGTGTGTCAGAACCTCCCTGTAAGGTGCAGAGTTTCTCTTTGCTACGGCAAGGAATATGGAGGAGTGGAACCATCCTCTGTGCTGATCGCTCCCTTCGAGATACATATCCAGCGGAAATGGATGATCTTCCCTCGTAATTATGTACTCGAAAGATGATCCAGAGTCGATCCACACGTCCAGTGTATCGAGCATCTTCTCGAAGGAACGTGCTCCACACCTTGGGCATTTGAAATCGTCGGGAATCAATTCTTCTATGTCTTTTTCAAACCACGCGTTGGTCCCCTCTTTTTCCACTATCTTCATGAAATGCTCGATCACCTTCGGATCGAGCGTGATTTCTCCACATTCCTTACATTTAACAGCCGGTATGGGAGTTCCCCAGACGCGCTGCCTTGAGATGCACCAATCGGGTCTTTCTTTCACCATGGATCTGATCCTGTTTCGACCCCACTCTGGTATCCATTTGATCCTGTCTATCTCTTCCAGAACTCTTTGTCTCAGATCGTTGTGATCCACGGAGATGAACCACTGCTCGGTTGCCCTGAAGATCACAGGTCCTTTACAGCGCCAGCAGTGTGGATAAGAGTGGGTGATGGAGGAAGCATGAACGAGGATTCCCTTTTCTTTCAAATCGTCTATGATCACTTTGTTGGCATCCTCTATGAACATTCCCCTGTATTTCCCTGCTTCCTCGGTGAAGCGCCCTTCTTCATCGACTGGAGAGACGACAGGAAGACCGTATTTTACATGTCCGTAAATGTAGTCCTCTTCACCATGCCCTGGAGCGATGTGAACACATCCCGTTCCCGTTTCCAGAGAAACGTAATCTGCTAGAATGACACGGGAGGTTTTATCCCCGAAGATGGGATGCTGGAATTCCTTCCCTTCCAGATCTTTACCCTTTATCTTTTCTATTACTTCGGAACAATCCACCCCCGTTTCTTTGGAGAAAGGCTCAAGAAGGTCTGCGGCGATCACCCATTTTTCTTCTCCTACTCTCACAACGGAATACTCGAAATCAGGATGAAGAGCAATACCCACGTTCGCCGGGAGTGTCCAGGGAGTGGTGGTCCATATCACGACGTAAAAGTTTGGATCATCTTCGGATCTGAACTTCACGTATATGGAGGGTGATCTGTGATCGTGATACTCGATCTCTGCCTCTGCAAGGGCTGTTCTGCACCTTGGACACCAGTATATAGGTTTCAGTGATCTGTAGACGTTTCCACGTTCGACAAGCGTTTTGAAGACATCCAGTATTTTCACCTCGTAGTCCGGTTTGAGGGTAATGTAGGGATTGTTCCAGTCACCCCGCACTCCCAACCTCTTGAACTCTTCTCTCTGTATGTCAACGAACTTCAGAGCGAACTCTTCGCACTTCTTCCTTATCTCCGCGGGAGACATCTCTTTTATCTTGTCTCCAAGTTCCTGAGAGACCTTGTGTTCTATGGGAAGACCGTGGGTATCCCATCCCGGTACGTACGGTACCCTGTATCCCCTCATTGTTTTGTACTTGACCACAATGTCTTTCAGAATCTTGTTCAGTGCAGTTCCGATGTGTATGTGTCCGTTGGCGTACGGGGGGCCATCATGGAGGACAAAAAGCGGCTTTCCTTTTCTTTGTCCAAGCACGTAGTTATAGAGATCCATCTCTTCCCAGCTTTTCAGAAAGGTCTTTTCCTTGTTGACCAGGTTTGCTTTCATCGGAAAGGCGGTTTTCGGTAGATTCAGTGTTTTCTTGTAGTCCAATTTTTCCACACCTCCCGGGTCATGAGAGAAGTTTTTTCACTTTCTCTTTCAGTTCGTCGAAGTTGAATGATTTTACAACATACTCGTCGGCAGCCCAAGAAGAGAGATCTGACCTGTAATGAGAATAGGCGGTGAGTAGAATGATTTTGGCATCCTTTTTCTTTTCTCGAATCTTTCCCGCAACTTCCAAACCATTCATGCCGGGCATCTCTATATCGAGGATCACCAGATCGTAACCGCCTGAAAAGAACTTTTCCAAGGCTTCTTCTCCGTTCTCCGCTGCCTCGACTTCGTATCCTTCCTCTTCGAGTTCTTCTTTCAGGAGTTCTCGCATGTTGGGTTCGTCGTCCACAACGAGTATTTTCTTTTTCATTCTCTCACCTCTTTTCCTGGTGTTTTTGGGATCTCGAAAATAAACGTGACCCCTTTTTCCGTGTTCTCCACCCATATTTTTCCTTCGTGTTCATCCTCTATGATCTTCCTGCAAATCGATAGTCCCAAACCCGTTCCCTGAGTCTTGGTGGTGAAGAACGGGGAGAATATCTTTTCCTTCAACTCTTCTGGAATGGGAGAACCTGAGTTCCATACGGAAACTCTGGCACTGTCGTAAACATCCTCCGACTTTATTTTTATCTTACCATTTTCCCCCGTTGCTTCCATCGCATTCTGGACAAGATTTATCAACACTTGTTTTATTCTCGATCTGTCGACCTTCACCCTCAAATCTTCGTTGTCGGTTTCAAAGTAGAAATCTATGTTAAGCTCTTTGAACTTCTCCTCGAAGAGCACATAGACTTCTTTTATGAGCTCGTTCAAATTGAACTCGGAGAACTCCAGCACCTGTTCCTCTTTACTGTACTCCAAGACCTTCCTGGCAATTCCCTCGAGCCTTGACAGTTCATTGGTGATTATGTCCACGTACTTCTTCAGAGTTTCTGGATCGTCTATGTGCTTTCTCATTCGTTTTACGAAACCGCCTATTATGGTGATAGGATTCCGGATCTCGTGAGCAACTCGCGCTGCCATTTCTCCCAGTATGGAGAGCTTTTCTTTTCTCTTTCGCTCTTCTTCGAACCTGTACAGTTCAGTTACATCATCAATTGTAATGATCACACCTTCGAGGAGTTGTGTTTTGGTGTTTCTCAAAGGAGAAAATCTCACGTTGAAGTACTTCTCCTGGAACTTGTAGAAATTGAGAAAGACTGGTTCGCGTTTTTCCATGACACTCTCGGCGATGGTACCTATTTCCTCGAACCCAGACAGGTTCTTCAACTTCTTTCCAAGCACTTGCTCTTTCCTGAAACCAAAGAGTACTTCTGATTTTTTGTTCCACTCCGTTATTCGGTTCTCCCTGTCCAGCGTGATGATGGCGGCCTCCAGACTTTCTAGAATGCTTTCACTGAAGTTTTTCAGTTTCTCTACAAGTTCGTTCTGACGTTGTAGATCCAGGGTTTTTCTCTTCAAATCTTCGTAGTTGATAGCGCTTTCCAGGGCAAGTCCCGCACTCTCCGAAAAGAGTTTCAAAACGTCCAAATCCAGATCTGTGATCGGTCTTTTACTGAATTTGCCGTCTACCACAACCGCTCCAAGGGTATCCCAACGTCCTACGAGGGGGAAAACGACAAAGTTTTCATTTCTGAAAGCATCGAGTACATCCTCTACTTCATAGCCCATCTTCCTGAGAATATCTCCAGAGACTCTCACAATGCTTTTTCTCAGAACCACTCTCTCGAAGATGGGATGTCCCCTGTAGTAAAACCTCCTTTGCTTCAATCTTTCGCTGAAGCTTGTTTCAAAAGAGAATGTGAGTGCTTCTTCTCTGAGGAACTGGACGAGATCGGTGTATCTAAGGGTTCTTCTTCTGAGATACCGTTTCAGTTCTTCATGTTCCTGCGGAACATCTCCTCCCAGTGCAGAGACAATCTCCAAGGAGTTTGTAACATCGTCTTTTTTCAGAAGGACCGCCCGGTCAAAATTGAAACCTCTCTCTGAGACAAGACTCAGAAGAATTACACGATACAGGTTGTTTGGATCGTAAACGGATCGCATGGCCTGGCTAACGTAGTATATTATCCGCATCCTCTTTATGTGCTCTTTCTGAATTTCCACCAGTCTTGAACGTTCCTCCAGAGTCTCCTTCATCTTCTGCATGTCTCCTTTGAGATTCCACTTCTCGCTCAGTGATTCGGCCAGTTCCAAAAATTTTTGACAAAAGAGATTTTCTTCTTCGTCCAGCTCTTTTTCTCTTGCGATAACGAGGTAGAACCTGTTTTTCAACTCTCTCACGTGAATCTTCGGATATCTTCTCTTTATCTCATCTAGGGACAATTCCTCTCCCTTGGAGGAAAAGGAGGCTTGAGTGTCGATGAAGAAGACCTCCTCAGCGTTGAAAAACTCTTCAATTGTCTTGAGGGAGCGTTTGAAAAATTCCTCTTTTGAAAGATAACAGGCCAGAGTGGAGAAAGAAAAGAGTGTCTTATAAACGGAAAGCTTCCTGAATAGTTTCACCACGAGAGCTGAAGTGTGATCGTGCGCCACAATTGTGAAACGACCGATTCTACAGGAGTACACTCCTTCAGGAATGTTCGTGTCGTTTTCCACAATCTTTATTCCCTGTATTTTCTTCAGTTCTTCTAGGGTCATGTCCTATCACTTCCTCGATCCATCTTAGATGAGATCCCTTCCAGAAAATCCTCCCACACTTTGGACACTTTGAGAATTTTTCCATACTCAAGAAGACGTAGACCGGTACTTTGCCGAGCACCTCCTCGCGTTGAACTGACAGCAATTCTTCATTGCAGAATGGACATCTTGATTGTCCTGTCCCAAAGCGTTCAAGAACTATTTTGAGTCCTTCTTCTTCAGTGCCAACAAGTAAACACTCCTGGTTATATCTCTTAAAGACATCGGCGAGAGATTTGTCTTTTGTGAGAAGAATTCTTCGTTCTTTCCTGCAGAACACAAGAACTTCAACCGGTGTTCTCGCTTGGCAGATTATAACGTCCAGACCGAGCGTTCTCATCCTTCTTGCCAGGGAAGCAAACCCCGGATCTACAGCTAAGCGACTTCCTTCCATTTCCGTCCCCTCGTTCTATTCTATCATTTAATGATAAACTAAAAGTTGGGAGGGAAAGCTATGAAAGTAGAAAGACTCGATAAATACATATGGAGGATTCCAAAAGAGAGAAAGATGAAGGTGGACGCCATCGTTTTCACAGACGCAGGAAGTGTGGAAGACCCCCAATTCAGAGAGGCAATGAAGCAGCTTATGAACGTAGCGACACTTCCCGGGATTGTGAAGTATGCCCTTGCCATGCCTGATATACACTGGGGTTACGGCTTTCCTATAGGTGGAGTTGCTGCTTTTGACGTAAAAAACGGCATCATTTCGCCTGGAGGGGTTGGTTTTGATATAAATTGTGGTGTTCGATTGATGAAAACGGATCTCATGTACGAGGATGTCAAAGGCAGGTTGAGATCCATCGTTGAAGCCATTTACGAAATGGTGCCCGCTGGTGTCGGAGCGAGGGGAGACATCGTCCTTGGGGAAAAAGGCCTCAGGAAGGTTCTCGTCGATGGTGCAGAGTGGGCCATAAAAGCTGGATATGGTCTGGAAGAGGATCTCGAAAGAATAGAGGACGGAGGCAAGATACACCCTGCTGATCCAAATTACATATCTGAGGAAGCCTTTGAGAGGGGAAGTGACGAGCTTGGAACACTCGGAGCAGGGAACCACTTCATAGAGGTTCAGATGGTGCAGGAGATCTACAAGGAGGATCTGGCAGAGTTTTTCGGCTTGGAAGTAGGGATGATAACGGTCATGATACACTCCGGAAGCAGAGGATTTGGACATCAGGTGGCAACAGATTACATCAGGCTCATGAGAGATAAATTGAAAGACCACAACAAAGATTTACCGGATAAACAACTCATAAACGCTCCTTTCCAGCATCCGCTTGGTCAGGCTTATTACTCGGCTATGAACTGTGCGGCGAACTACGCGTTTGCAAACAGAGAGATACTCGGCCACCTTGTCAGGAGGGCTTTCTGGAAAGTGTTCGGGAAGGATACGCGTGTGGAGCTTGTCTACGACGTTGCTCACAATATCGCCAAGGTGGAGGAATACGAGATCGACGGCAAGAGAAGAAAACTGGTTGTTCACAGAAAGGGAGCTACACGCTCTCTTGGTCCTGGAAATGAAAAAGTTCCAGAGATCTACAGAGAAGTGGGGCAACCTGTTATCATACCAGGCGACATGGGAACGGCTTCTTATCTTCTGATCGGTACCAGAAAGGCCGAAGAAAAAACCTTCGGATCTACCGCCCATGGAGCTGGAAGGGTCCTTGGAAGATCCGCAGCTCTGAAAAGGTGGAATTACAGAGAGATTCTCAACAAGCTCGAAGAAAAGAACATCTTTGTCATGAGCAGGAGCAAGAAAACCCTTGTCGAAGAAGCACCCGAAGCCTACAAGGATGTGGACAGAGTGGTGCACATCGTACATGAGATAGGCATCTCAAAGAAGGTAGCCAGAATGGTGCCCCTCGGGGTTGTGAAGGGGTGATTCCATGGTTGAAAGGATGTTTGTGAAGGAAGTGAGAGGAAACAAAGTGGTGGTGGCCAAGGTCAGAACGAGCGCGTGTGGAAGCTGTCCCGCGAAGAATGTATGTCTTTCTGGAGATGAGATAAATATCGAGGCGGAGTGGGACGGAGAAGGGCGGTTGAAGCCAGGTGACGAAGTGATTGTTGACATTCCTGAGTACGATCCTATGAAGGTATCTACCATTGTCTACTTTGTTCCACTTGTGATATTCGCTGGGATTGTGGTAGTTGGTTACACCTTGAACTGGAAAGATTGGTTGACGTTTTCTGCGGCGTTGGGAGGCGTTTTTGTATATTATTCTCTTTTGCGGCTCAGAAAGAAAGGTAAGAAACATCCAAGAATCGTAAAAAAAGTTGCCTAGGAGGTGTTTCTGTGACGCTGGAAGAGATAGTTTCCACGGTGGAAGGAATGATTCTCACCGGAAATGGAAAGCTAGAGATAGAAAAGGCTGTTGCAACGGATCTTATGAGTGATGTGCTGGCTTTTGCCGAACCGGGGGTTCTCTTGATCACTGGGCTTCATTCTCCACAGGCAGTGAGAACCGCTATGGTGGTGGGAATTCCAGCGGTTCTTTTCGTCAGAAAAAAAGACATCCCGGAGAATGTCATCAGATTTGCAGAAGAGTGTAACATAGCCCTTCTGTCGACGAATCTTTCCATGTTCGAGACTTGCGGAAGGCTTTTTGCAAAGGGGTTAAAGCCAAGCAGGAGAGGATAGAATGAGTGTTTCCATTATAGACAAGCTCCACACAGTATTCCAGGACGTAAGGGTTTCTGAATTCATGAATCCTGATGTGGTCTACGTGACCCCGGAGAAAACCCTCCTTCATGTGAAGGAGATCATGCGTATCAAGAGGATCTCCGGTGTACCGGTCGTGGACAGTGAAAAGCATGTGATCGGAATAGTCAGTCTGGAAGACATCATAAAGGCTCTTGAAGGTGACTACATAAAAGACACCGTTGGAAAACGAATGACGAGAAACGTGGTGTGTTTGAAGGTGGACGACACACTCCAGGATGCTGTGAAGACGTTCGAAAAGTACGGGTACGGAAGATTTCCCGTTGTGAACGAGGGAAACAAGCTAGCTGGGATCGTCACGAAGCACGACATCGTCTACTTTCTCCTCGCAAAACTAGGCATTATGTACCTCCATGATAAAAGAATGGAGGAGGTTCTCGAGAGAGGAACCTCCCTTGTAACTGGTGAGGTGCTCGAGAAAGGAAAAGCGGATTTCGTTTTCCGTGTAGACTACTTCGATGTAAACATGATAGGTATCGGTGCCTCCAGATTGAAGAGGTTCCTTCTGGACTCTGGGGTGAATGAGGATCTTGCAAGGAAAGTGGCGATTGCCACCTATGAGGCGGAGGCGAACGTGGTTCTCCATAGCGAGTCCGATGGGTACATATACTGTTTCATCGACGAGGAAAAGATCACGGTGAGAGTAGAAGACAGGGGTAAAGGCATTGAAAATCTCGAACTTGCCATGAAAGAAGGCTATTCCACAGCGCCCGATCACATAAGAGAGCTCGGATTTGGAGCGGGAATGGGCCTTCCCAACATGAAGAGATATTCTGATAAGATGGTCATCATCTCGGAAGTAGGCAAGGGTGTAATAGTCGAAATGGTCTTTTTCAGGAGGGATAAACGTGAGGATAGGGGAGATAGTTG
Source organism: Thermotoga sp. (assembly GCF_021162145.1). Lineage (NCBI taxonomy): Bacteria > Thermotogati > Thermotogota > Thermotogae > Thermotogales > Thermotogaceae > Thermotoga > Thermotoga sp. The sequence goes on along the minus strand of NZ_JAGGZH010000147.1, from coordinate 16,946 downwards.
AGAAACTGGGACTGGAACACGTGTGTGGGGATCTGAACGTTGAAGTGGAACACGGTTTCACCTGTGACCTTCTGAGTGAAGTCCTGGGAAGGGCTCAACCTTCAACGCTATGGATAACCGTTCAGTCTCACGTGAACATCGTTGCCGTTGCCTCCGTGGTGGGGATAAAGGGTATTGTTCTCTGCGATGGACACGAGTACGAAAGGGAGACGGTGGAGAAAGCCAGAGAAAACGGTATAGTTCTTCTGAAGACCAGCGAGAATTCTTTTGTGGTTTCCGGGAAGGTGTACGAGCTGGGATTGAGATGAAGGCGGATCTTCACGTGCACACGTGTCTTTCACCCTGTGCTGACCTACTCATGATACCACCTGCGATCGAGAAAGCAAGAGTAGATGTGCTTGGAATTGTCGATCATAATAGTGCAAAGAACGCTTCCGCTTTCTTGAAGATGAGAAAGCTCGTGATCCCTGGAATAGAGATACAAACGGTGGAGGATGTTCATTTGCTTGCTTTCTTCGTAGATCTTGAAGCTGCTCTCAAACTCACCGAAGTCGTGTACGAACATCTTCCCAAAGTGAAACATGATCACGAGAAGATGGGATATCAGCTTCTTGTCAACGAAAACGGTGACTACATCGGATACGAGGACGCTCCTCTTGGCTTTCCAACGAACCTGACGATATCTCAGGCAGTTGAACTCGTCTTGTCTTTCAGAGGAGTACCGGCTTATGCTCATGTTGAAAGGAGATTCGGTGTTCTGTATCAACTCGGTTTTTTCCCAGATCTCGATGTTCCGATAGCCGAGGTGGTGAGTGAAGAGGGAAGGTTAAAGGCGGAAGAGAAATTCAGGGTGATAGTTTCGTCTGATGCGCATTTTCCTGTTGAAGTGGGAAGAAGGTACATAGATCTGAAGGGAAAACCAGATTCACCGAAGAAGGTTTTGGATCGAATCCTGGCCGGTGAATACACTCTGGGAGGTGTTCTGGATTGACAAGAGTGAGATTCGCGCCGAGCCCAACGGGATTTCTACACGTTGGTGGGGCCAGAACCGCTCTGTTCAACTTCTTGTTCGCAAGAAAAGAAAGAGGAAAGTTTGTCCTGAGAATAGAAGATACCGATCTGGAAAGATCGGAAAAAGAGTATGAAGAGAGACTCATGGACTCCCTTAGATGGCTTGGCCTCACATGGGATGAAGGGCCTGACGTTGGGGGAGATTTTGGGCCGTACAGACAAAGTGAGAGGGTGGACATATACAAAAAGTACGCGGAAATACTCGTGAAGGAAGGGAAGGCATACCATGTCTACGCCTATCCAGAAGAAATAGAAGAGATCAGAGAAAAACTCCTGTCGGAAGGGAAACCACCTCATTATTCTCAGGATATGTTCGAAGAGTACAACACACCCGAGAGGAGAAAAGAATACGAGGAAAAAGGGCTTTCACCCGCCGTTTTCTTCAAGATGCCAAGGAAAGGCTACAGTTTGAACGATGTTGTAAAGGGTGAGGTGATCTTCAGGAAAGGTTCGATAGGAGACTTCGTGATAATGAGAAGTAACGGCCTCCCCACTTACAATTTCGCCTGTGTAGTGGACGACATGCTCATGGAAATAACACACGTGATCAGGGGAGATGATCATCTATCCAATACTCTGAGGCAGCTTGCGATCTACGAGGCCTTTGAGAAAAAACCACCCATCTTCGCACATGTTTCCACCATACTAGGACCAGATGGCAAGAAATTGAGCAAAAGACACGGTGCCACTTCCGTGGAGGCTTTCAGGGAAATGGGTTATCTTCCGGAGGCGGTGGTGAACTATCTTGCACTTCTGGGATGGTCCCATCCAGAGGGGAAGGAAATTCTGCACATGGAGGAGTTGATCATTTCTTTCTCTTTGGACAGACTCAGTCCAAATCCCGCTATCTTCGATCCCCAGAAACTGAAGTGGATGAACGGGTACTATTTGAGGAACCTACCGATGGAAAAGGTAGTGGAACTCTCCAGACCTTTCTTCAAGAAAGCAGGCATAGAAGTCGGCGATGAAGAATATCTGAAAAAAGTACTGGAAGTTACAAGAGAGCGAGCAGAAACCCTTACCGATCTTCCAGAGGAGGCACGCTTTTTCTTTGAAGATCCAGAACCAGTAACCATACCAGAAGAACTGAGGACCGCCTTTGTTTCCTTGAAGGAAGAGCTTCAAAACGCTGACTGGGAGATGGAACATATCGTGAAGATTCTCAAAAAGGTGTTGAAGGGCAGCAAAATAAGGCCTAGAGACTTCTACATGACGTTGAGGAGGATTCTCACCGGAAAAGATGAGGGACCGGAACTTGTGAACATAATTCCCATCCTTGGCAAAGAGGCTTTCATGAGAAGACTCGAGAGGACACTGGAGGGGGGAACATGAATGTTCAAAGATATGGGGAGGATTGGAAGGGAACGGTTGTGATCGTGCACGGTCTTGGGGAACACTCCGGAAGGTACAGAAGGTTAGTGAGGGAGTTTGTTTCAGAAGGTGTTCAGGTAATCACCTTTGACCTTCCTGGCCACGGAAAAGCCCAGGGAAGGCGGGGACACTTTCGATTCGAGGATGTTTTCAAGATTTTGAAGAGCATCACCCGCGATCTTGAGAAATACGTTCTATTCGGTCACAGCCTTGGGGGGCTTTTGAGCATCAGATACGTTCAGGTCTTTCAGCCAAGGAACCTGAATGGACTGGTGGTGTCTGCTCCTGCTCTTTCGCTCCCAGATCCTCCATTGCCCCCTCTTGTGTTATTCGTCAAATTTTTGTCGATGTTTGTGCCGTTTCTTACCATGAGTAACAACATAGATCCGAAAGACCTTTCCCGTAGCAAAGAAGCAGTGGAGGCGTACGTGAAAGATCCGCTTGTCCACGATAAGATCTCGTTCAAGCTGGCTTCGGACATGTTGTTACACATGAGAAAGGTCTTCAGGGAAGTTGATAAGATAAGGGTCCCTGTCCTTATTCTCCATGGAACGGACGACCGTGTAGTATCTTTCGAAGGAAGCAAGAAATTCTATGACGCATTGAAAACAGAAAAAAAACTGGTGAGTTTCCCTGGTGGTTATCATGAACTGTTCGAGGATCCTGAACATCAGAAAAGTTTCTACCACACTGTGGTGAAATGGAGCGTTGAGAAGCTCGGGAGGGAATGAATTGAAGGGGATCAGAAGATTCGTTGAAGACAGGGCATTCTTCTTTACCACTCTGTACATCCTGGTGTCTTTTCTGGTGTTCAAGGTGTTTCCAGAAGTTTTTGTAGTCATCACCATGATGATATTCTTCACTCTGCTGTTGGATCCCGTTGTACAACTTCTGGAGAAAATGAAATTTGGAAGGCGAGTTTCCCGTGTTGTGGCACTCTTGTTGTTCTTTTTTGTGGTGATCTACTCCCTCTACGTGATTATTCCACCCGTGTTCAACGAGTTCGGTAACTTCATCGAGTTCATGACGAGCGTTTTTGAAAACAGAATATGGAGAGATTACGTGAAATCACCCGAACTGGTTCCTGTCTTTGACAAAATAATGACGTTTTTCGAGCCAAAGCTCAACGATCTTTTGAACTACGTCTTTTCGTTGGTGACCACGAACTTTCTCTCTGTTACCACTGTGGTGGTGTTCACCTTGTTTGGACTGGGTTACTCTATTTTCTACACACGCGAGATAGCCGATTTCTTCGTTGCGATCTATCCGAAAAGCGCTAGAGAAGAAGCAAAAAGCTTTTTGATCAGCGTCTACAACAGTATGGGAAGGTACATAAGGGTGATCTTCATAAACGCGATCATCATTGGTCTTTCGTACTGGATCGTGTTCAAAATGTTTGACCTGAAGTACAGCGCCATCATCAGCCTCTGGGCGTTCGTGACCAATTTCATACCCATCGTAGGAGTGGTGCTCGAATACGTTCCTGTTCTACTCTTTTCTCTCACACTCGGCGTGAAGGGTGTTTTGCTCATCGCTCTGTTTGCTATCCTCATCCATGCTGTTGCCTTCATCGTGTTCATCCAGCTGATGAAAGGATTGGAAAAACTCAATCCTGTATACATCATCCTTTCCATTCTGTTCTTTGGAAAGCTCTTTGGTATGTTTGGATCTTTCGTCGGGGTACCACTCGCTTTGTTCTTCAAAGTCTTCTGGAGAAAGTTCTTAAAGCCCCTTCTGGAATCGGGGTGATAGCTTGTGGAGAGTGGTTTTGTTTTTCCTTCTTTCTTCTTCGCTCCTTTTAGCTGCCTCTCTCGATGAAATAAAGGAAGTTTCAAAAAGCAACATTCAGAAAGCCATCGACATGTTTCTGAACTACGTGAAGGAACATCCCTCCGATCCGAAGATCGAAAAAATGGGAGAATTTCTCTTTGCGAAGAAACGGTTGATTGAAGCCCATCCTTCCTTGTCCAAAGAAATTGTCTCGGAAGATCTCCGAGGGCTTGTGAAAAAACTTCGAGATGAGACGTTCACAAAAGAGGAAACTGAGCTTTTGAAGAAGGTCTTCCCGAATCTGGAGCCATTTGTGAAAGGTCTTCAGAGCTTGAACGATGTGCTTGTGTATCCTCTTTTCTGGAAACTGAACGTTCCTTTGGAGATAAAAGATCCAGATGCGTTTGCCGACGATCTCATCGAGAGATTTTTCGAAAATCCTTTTCTATTCTCGTACGAAGTACTTACTGCTCTTTCGAAGATCAAAAACGCCAGAGAGATAAGTTTTGCCATCGTGCGAAGGATAGGGAACCTTCCCTTGGAGGAGGAGAGGTATCCGTACCTTCTGAGACTCTTTGAAATCGCGAGGATCATGGGATACGACCAACTGAACACCCTGGAAGAGGAGATCAGAAAGTACCTCTCCTTAATGGCAAAATTGACGTCTCCTGTTTCTTCCGATGAATTGAAAGATCTTGTTTCTGAATACGAAAGTCTCACCATTCCCAAGGAAAATCTCAGAAAGAAACTAGTTTTGCTGTCTAGAGAAAGAAAAGCTCAAGTGACTCGCAGGAACTCATACCTTTACCTTCTTTTAGTTTTACCCGCCTTTTTGTTCTTCTTCCCGCGGTTCAGGGCGTTTCTCTACAGAACTTTTGGCTTAAAAAAAAGAGCAGCTTCACTCTATTTGAAGCTGCTCCAGAAACACCCGAAAAACGTGAAGCTCAGGCTGAAACTTGCTAGACTCTACGAAGAACTCGGTATGCATGAGAAAGCAATGAAAGAATACGAGATCATAAAGAAACTTTCTCAGGTTTGAATCCAGTAGTTCGGTGCTTCTTTCGTTATGATGATATCGTGTGGATGACTTTCTTTCACACCAGCGGGTGTAACCCTCACAAAGACGGCTCTTTTCTGAAGTTCTTTTATTGTTCTGGCTCCCACATATCCCATACCGGCTTTTAACCCCCCCACGAGCTGGTGTACCACATCCTTGACGGTTCCTTTGTACGGCACCATACCCTCGATTCCCTCAGGAACGAACTTGTTCTCCCCTTCTTGTCCGTATCTGTCGGCACTACCGGATCTCATGGCACCGAGACTTCCCATTCCCCTGTAGGCCTTGTACTTTCTTCCCTGATACAGTATCGTCTCTCCTGGTGCCTCTTCCGTTCCCGCAAAGATGCTTCCAACCATCACACTCTCGGCACCTGCCGCCAAAGCCTTCACGATGTCACCGGAGTATCGAATGCCTCCATCTGCTATTATGGGAATGCCGTGCTTCTTTGCCACTTCAGAGCATTCCATGATGGCGGTGAGCTGTGGGACCCCAACACCCGCGACAATCCTTGTGGTGCATATAGAACCTGGCCCCACGCCGACCTTCACAGCATCTGCCCCTGCTTTTATGAGAGCTTCAGCTCCTTCAGATGTGGCCACGTTTCCAGCTACAATGGGTAGATCTGGGTAGTCAGCCTTTATCATTTCAAGAGTCTCTATCACCCTTCTGGAATAGCCGTGTGCTGTGTCTATGACGATAACGTCCACACCCGCTTTGACGAGTTTTTCCACCCTCTCCATGGTATCAGGACCCGTCCCGACGGCAGCACCAACGAGAAGTCTTCCTTTATCATCTCTTGCCGCGTTGGGATGCTCTATTACACTCAGAATATCCTTGATGGTGATCAAACCAACGAGTTTATTTTCCTTGGAAACAAGAGGAAGCTTTTCTATCCTGTGCTCGTGAAGAATCTCCTTTGCCTTTTCGAGAGAGATGTCTGGTGGTGCTACGATGAGCTTTTCTCTCGGTGTCATCAGGTCTTTTATCCTCTTCGAGAGATTCTTTTCAAACCTGATGTCCCTGTTTGTGAGGAGACCAACGAGCTTTCCCTCTTCGTCCACGACGGGAAGGCCACCTATTTTGTACTCTGCCATCAGATCAACTGCCTCTTTCACGGTCATGTCCGGTGTCACCGTTATGGGATCGTAGATGATACCGTTTTCTGTCTTCTTCACAATCGACACCTGGTGCGCCTGTTCCTCTGGGGAAAGGTTCTTGTGGATGATACCTATTCCACCTTCTCTTGCCAGAGCCTTGGCGAGAGCGGCTTCGGTAACAGTATCCATGGCGGCACTCACAAGGGGAATGTTTATTCGGATCTGTCGTGTGAGTCTTGTTTCCGTTTTCACATCCTTCGGGAGAACTTCGCTGTACTGGGGAATCAGCAGTACGTCATCGAACGTTAGGGCTTCTTTCATCACATCCCTCCTCAAACGATCATCTCGTAATTTTCCAGAATCCTTCCCGCTTCAGGGCCTATTCCAAACACACTCCATTTCCCTGTCACAAACCTCTCGTAGACTCTTCGATACTCTTCCTGGGTAACGGCCTTCATTTTCTCCACGCGATCTTCAAGAGTTTCCAGGAAACCGTGCGACAGGTTTTCGATAACAAAACTCATCATCCCGCTCGGATTGTCCGTTATCATCTCGAGTTTTCCAAGGTATCTCATCTTTCCGTACTCGTAGTTTTTCATGAAAAGCTTTTCGCTGGAGAGAACCGCTTTGAGTTTCTTGAAAAACTCTTCTATTTTCTCTGGAGAGAATGCAGCGTAGACGATCAGAATTCCCGTTTCTTTCAAGGTGTAGAGCTGGGAGAACACGTCGTAGACGAAGCCTTCCTTTTCTCTTATCTCGTGAAAGAGAATCGAGCTCATACCACTTCCCAGGGCGGTGTTCAAGGTGAAAAGAGGGTATATATCTCTGTCAGCCCTGCCGCAGACAGGCTTTGCGATCGCGATGTGCACCTGTTCCAGATCGTTTCTCAGCACGTACTTGGGCTCTGTGTAGTGAAAAGATGGTGGAGGTGGAAGCTCGTTTCCTTTTTCTGTTTTTTTCAGATCCTTCAGAGTCTCCTCGAGAAATGTCAGAAGCTGATCGTTCACCTTTCCAGCAAGAACGATCTTCGTGTCCGAAAGGTTGTAGTTTTTCTTATGGTATTCCCTGAGGTCTTCCGCTGAGATCTTCTCTATGGTCTCTTTTCTTCCTATGATCGGCCTTCCGTACGCTCCAGGCCAGACCGTTTCGATCAGAGTGTCGAACAATTTGCTTGTGGGATCGTCCTGGGACATCTTGTACTCTTCGATTATGATCTTTCGTTCTATCTCCATGTCCTCCGGCGAGAAAATTGGGTGGAAAGTCAGCTCTTTCAAAACGTCTATGGACTTTTCAAAATGGAACTCAGGTACCTTCGCATAGTACGCCGTTGCGAGTCTATCTGTGAAAGCGTTGAGATTCCCACCAACCACTTCAACAGTGTACTTGAGAGAGAAACGATCGTACTTTTCTGTCCCTCGAAACACCATGTGTTCTATGAAGTGGGATATTCCTGCGAGTTCCTCTGGTTCGTGTACCGATCCTTTTTTAATTAAAAAGGCGCAGGAAACTGTCCGCGCCTTGTCAAACGGTATGATGAAGGTTTCAACGTCGTTTATTGTGTATTTTTCCATGCTGAATGCTTTCCTCCTTCACGCGTTTGAACTGGAGTCTTCCGAGGTCGTCTATGTTGATCACCTGTACCTTTATCGTATCACCGACCTTCACCTTTTTCAAGAATTGCCTCATGTCTTCTCCAACTTTGCTCTGATGAAGCAAACCGATTTTCCCAGGTCTCACCTCTATGAATAGACCGTAAGGCTCGATCCTTGTAATCTTTCCTTCAAGAATCTCTCCCACTTCTATTTCTTTGGCGATCTCTCTTATGAGTGCAATCGCGTTGTCGACATTTTCCTCGGAATTCCCAACCACCTTGACAAGCCCCGTTTCGTCGTCGATTTCTACCTTCACTTCGTAATCCTTTATGATCTTCTTTATGACCCTCCCGCCGGGACCTATGACGTCGGCGACCTTGTCCGGATCGATCTTCGTCACTTTTATTATGGGTGCGTACTTAGAAAGGTGGGACCTTGGCACAGAGATAGTTTCGTACATCCTGTCGAGGATGTACATCCTTGCTTCTCTTGCCCGCATGAGAGCCTTCATGAGCAGCTCATCAGAAACCCCCGAGACCTTACAGTCCATCTGGAAGGCGGTGATCCCGTCTCTTGTTCCCGCCACCTTGAAGTCCATATCACCGTAGTGGTCTTCCATTCCGATAATGTCGGTGAGGATGACTTCAGCGTCTTCTTCAAGGATGAGCCCCATTGCTATTCCGGCAACGTGTTTTTTGATAGGGACGCCCGCGTCCATCAGAGCAAGGGATCCCGAGCACACCGTCGCCATGGATGAAGAACCGTTGGATTCGAGAATTTCAGAAACCACTCTTATAGTGTAGGGAAACTCCTCCTCAGGTGGTAGCATGTTCTTCAAAGCCCTTTCTGCCAAGTGACCATGCCCTATCTCCCTTCTGCTTGGCCCTCTCAAAGGTTTCACTTCGCCGGTGCAGAATGGTGGAAAGTTGTAATGGAGCATAAATCTTTTAACACCTTCCTCGAGGAGCGTATCGATGATCTGAACGTCCATGGGAGCACCGAGTGTGACAATTCCAAGGCTCTGCGTTTCTCCCCTCGTGAACAATGCAGATCCGTGTGTTCTCGGGAAGAGACCCACTTCGCAGGAAATGGGCCTGATCTCGTTCGGCTTTCTTCCGTCTGCCCTGATTCCTTTTTCGACGATCAAACGTCTCATCGTCTTTTTAACAGCATCTTCGTAGAGTTCAGAAACAAAAGGTTTTATCTCTTCAGGATCGACCACGGAAAGTGCCTCTGCTATTTGGCCAAGAAGCTTTTCTTCGTACTCCTTGAGTGCTGTTTCTCTTTCTTTCTTTGCTTTCACAAGGATTCTTCTTTCGAGCTCCTCTTCGTCCAAAAGATTGTTGAACACTTCAACAAGCCCTTCCGGTGGTGTAGGTTCAACGACAGATATCTTTTCCACGTTGAACTCCGACAGGATCTTCTCTTGGAAATCGACGAGTGCTCTTATCACAGAGTGTGCAAATCTCAAAGCCTTCACCATGTCTTCTTCTGAGACCTCTTTGGCTTCACCCTCAACCATGGTAACGGCATCTTTCGTCCCCGCAACGGTGATGTCCATGAGGCCTTTTTCGATATCTTCTTCAGTGGGGAAGGCTATAAACTGACCATCCCTGTAACCTATTCTGATACCTGCAACTATCCCCTCAAAGGGTATCTTAGAGAAGTTCAGGGCGAGTGATGCCGCAAAGATTCCAACAACATCCGGAGGAACACTGGGATCTGCTGAAAGAACTGTTACTATCACCTGCACATCGTTTCTGAGTTTTTTTGGAAAGAGAGGCCTTATAGGTCTGTCGATGAGACGAGCCGAGAGAATAGCAGATTCACTGGGTTTCCCCTCTCTCTTTATGAATCCGCCCGGGATCTTTCCGGCAGCGTAGAATCTTTCCTGGAACTCAACGGTCAGTGGAACAAAGTCAATTCCCTCGACTACTTTGTCAGAAATGTTTGCCGTTGCCAGAACGGCGGTGTCCCCAAGTCTCACCAACACAGCTCCATTGGACTGTTTTGCCACCTTTCCGTGTTGGACTACGAGTTCTTTTCCAAGGATCTCTCGTCGCCACTCTTTCATGTTTCCATCACCTCGTCCTACTAATTCTAATTTAAATCAGGAAGCGGGCAACACGCCCGCTTCCCCCTCCTAAGATTTTATTTCCTGATTCCTAACTTGATGATGAGCTCTCGGTAAACCTCTGGTTTTGTTCGGCGCAGATACTTCAGAAGCTTTCTTCTTCTTCCTATCATCTTCATGAGTCCTCTTCTGGAATGAAAATCTTTGGGGTGTTTCTTCAAGTGTTCTGTCAGGTGCTTAATCCTCGCTGTGAGGAGAGCGATCTGTACCTCAACGGATCCGGTGTCGTTCTCGTGGATCTGGAACTCTTTGATGATCTCACTCTTCTTCTCTGGGTCGAGAGACACTTCACCACACCTCCATTTTTCAGTCTCCGCCAACCCAGGACTCCCCAGGTTGGGGTCGAAGATGATTATACCACAAAAATATACCCCGGCGTTCGCCGGGAAGTGGAGCGGGCGACGGGACTCGAACCCGCGACCCCCAGCTTGGGAAGCTGGTGCTCTACCAACTGAGCTACACCCGCTCATTCACTTCAATTTTATCATATACCGAAGAGAACATGCAAGATATCCCCTCCCCCAGGGCTGTTTCAAAAATAACGTGAAGGTATAGAAAATAAAGCAAGAGAGATGATAATCTCTTTGCCATGAGGAGAATAAACCTTAAAACAATCATCAAACTCATCTACTTTTACTTCCTCAAAATCATACCACATCTTTCCAAGTTCTCAGGCAGGGGAAAACCTGGAGCTAGAATAATCTCCATGCTTCTGGGAGAAACCGTCCAGACAATCATAGTGGATGGTACAGGGATAAGGTAAAGAAGGCCACACCGTACTGAATGAGAGAAGCACAGGTGAGAAAGGTGAAAGACCACATAAGATGTGAGGTGGTTATGACAAAGGGAAAGTACAAGTTAGTTGAGTACGTTGAGGCAGGAAGGATGTGCGATGGGAGGAATACGAGGAAAGAAATGAGATAGAAGGATTGTTTGGGAATCTCAAAGGAAAGGTATGTTGCAGCGTGCAGGGAAGATATGGCTATGGTGTTTGCTCTTGTGAGGTTTCTTGTCTGTAACATGTGGGTGGTATATTTTTTGCCATCTTCATATCACCTCTTTTTTGTGTTCTCTCGTGTCGGCATCCCTCACTCTTTTTAATTTTTGCAACAGCCCCATATCTGTTTCCCCAGACAGAATCTGTTTTTGCCTTTCTCAAGCTTTTCAGGGAATACATCTGAGGATCAGCTTTTCGCACGACGTTTTCTATATCCTTACCTGGTTTCCGTGTGTCTATACCGTAAGAATATTTCAAAGGAAGGCCAAGTGGACTGAACAGGAGTTTCTTTTCCGATCTCTTTGCGATGCCTTCTTCTGTTTTCTCATCCGTTTCTGGAAAGACAACCAGTATTTCATCACCTCCAAGCCTCACAGCACAGTCCGTTTTTCTGATGTTTTTGGTTATCTCTTGGGCAACGTATTTTAAAAGTTTGTCCCCCCACTCTGTGGAAATAGCGGTCGTTTATCATCTTGAAGTTGTCCAGGTTTATCACGAGAAACGCTACTTCCTTTCCTCTCTTTCGCTTTTGCCTTTCCATCTCCAGCTACTCCTCGAAGAGGTAGTACCTCGTGTAGAGCTCTGTCAGATAGTCTCTAATTGCTACCTTTTTGAGACTTCTGAAAACCTTCAATACGTTAACTCCTCGATCAATTAGAATCACTCTCTATTTCGTATTTTCCAAGGAATATCTTCGCACCCTCTGGAGCTATCAGAAAGTGGGGTGGAATCACAAAGTAGAATCCTTCTCTTTTTGTTTCTATTTCGAAAACGTGGCATTCCTTTTCATCTTCTACTCTTATTTCTATGGTCGGCGTGGCCTGAGCAGTTGGAGAGAAGATCCATCCAGAGAGGATCAGTCCCTTTTGTTCCTCACTTTCAAAGAGAGTAAAATATTTCACGAGGAAAGATCTTGTACCAACCGTTTTGTAGAGCTCTTCTGGGAAATCTACGTCGACTTTTTCGAGGAGTAGAAAAGAACCAAAGACAGAAGAAAGGAAAAGAAACATCATCAGAAAAGCAAGTCTTTCCATTCGTTATTCCCCCTTTTGGAGGTGATGTGTGTGGATATCTTTGAGGCGATCGAGAGAAGGCACTCGGTGCGGGATTTTCTGGAGAGCAAGCTGCCAGAGAGTATAAAAAAAGAGATAGAAAACCTCTCTTTGAAGTCTATCACAAGAAAGTACGACTGGAAAGTAAATCTTTCCACTTTTCCGAGTTACATTTATGCAGTAACTGAAAAAAACTTTGAAGAATTGGTAGACTACGGTTTTCAGGGAGAACAAATCGTTCTCTTCCTCACTATAAAAAACTTTGGAACCTGCTGGATGGCCCTCTCGCCACAACCCAACATTCCCTACATAATAGCCTTCGGGTACCCTAAGAGAAGGAATTTCGTGAGAGTCAGGAAACCCATTGACTCGTTTCTAGAAAACGACATAGAAGAGCTCCCACCGGAGATTGTGAGAGTAGTGGAGATGTCTGTCCTGGCGCCATCTGCCATGAACAGGCAACCATGGAAGATAAGGTTCACGGGTGGAGAACTCTGTATTTCTTCCAGAAGCCCTGTGGATCTTGGGATAGCCTTGTCGCATGCGTATCTTGTTGCACGAGAGATATTTAAAAGAGAACCAGAAATTGTAAGGAAGGGAGAAGATGCATATTGTCTGGTGCTGAATTACTGAAAACAGCGATCGAGATAGTAGAAAAATCTATAGAATCTGTGTTACCGGATAGGGCAGTGAAAGATACACTTGAAAGATTGAACCTGAAAGACGTCTTTCTCGTGGCAGTTGGAAAGGCGGCATGGCGAATGGCAAAAGCCGCCCATGAGGTTCTGAATGGAAAGATAAAGAGAGGAATTGTGATTACAAAGTATGGACACAGTGAAGGCCCCATCGACGGCTTTGAAATATACGAGGCAGGACATCCAATCCCAGATGGGAACACCGTAAGAGCCACCCGAAGAGTTATGGAGATGGTTGAAAAATTGAGGGAGAAAGACACCGTTCTCTTTCTCCTGTCTGGTGGAGGTTCTGCGTTGTTTGAACTGCCCATGGAGGGTGTCTCCCTTGAGGAACTGCAAGAGATAACCGATTCGCTGTTGAAGAGCGGCGCAAAGGTAGAGGAGATAAACACCGTGAGAAAGCACCTTTCACAAGTGAAAGGGGGAAGATTTGCCGAGAAAATATACCCCGCGAAGGTGATCACACTTGTTCTCTCCGATGTTTTGGGTGATAGGATCGACGTTGTGGCTTCCGGTCCAACCTGGCCAGATAGATCGACTTCGGAGGAAGCCATCAGAATCCTGGAAAGATACAAAATCAGCGTGAGTGACAGGGTGAAGAAAGCCCTTTTGAAAGAAACTCCAGAGTATCTTTCAAACGTGGAAGTCCACGTTCTGGGAAACGTTCAGAAGGTGTGTGAGGCAGCAAAGAGGATAGCTGTCGAGAAAGGTTTTAACACTGAGATACTAACAACCACGCTGGATTGTGAAGCAAAAGAAGCTGGAAGGTTCATCGCCAGCATCATGAGGGAGATCAAAGAGAAGAACAGACCGTTGAGGAAACCCGCTGCAGTGATCTTCGGTGGAGAAACAGTGGTGCACGTGAAGGGGAATGGGATGGGAGGGAGAAACCAGGAGCTCGCACTTTCGGCAGCAATTGCTCTCGAAGGACTGGAGGGAGTGGTTCTATGTTCTGTTGGAACAGATGGAACAGATGGGCCCACTGATGCAGCAGGAGGAGTTGTCGATGGAAAAACCGCTGCCATTTTAAAAGAAATGGGAGAAGATCCCCTTGAATACCTCGAAAGCAACGACTCCTATAACGCGCTGAAAAAGGCAGGGGCCCTTCTCAAGACGGGACCAACTGGAACAAACGTCAACGATCTGATCATCGGTTTGATCACTTAGCCTTCGCCAGAACGTACACGAAGACCCTCTCCGCACCGTTTTTAAGAAGTGTTCGCGCGCAGTCTTTCACGCTCGTTCCGGTTGTTATCACATCGTCCAGCAGTATAACCCTGTGTGGAGGGTGTTTTCGGCATATGAACCTCCCCAGCTTTTTTCTCTCTTCTCTTTCTCTCTCCACCTGCCTTCCTTCTGAGATGTTTTCAAGGATCTTTACAGAAGGGATGGCAAGGCTTCTGGCGAATCTCTTTGCTATCAACTCCATATGATCGAAACCTCTTTCTTCGAGTGAGCTGAAGGAAGACGGTACCCAGGTGATGGCATCCGCTTTTCTTTGAAAATAGCCGTACAACCTGATGAGAACTTCTACAAGAAAACTTGAAAGTGAAATTTCATGATGATACTTGTAGAGCTTTATCACCTCTTCTAATCTGCCGGTGTAGATGGAATAAACGAAAATCTCGTAGCTTCTGTGGGACTCGTGATAGAAGGATGGCCCTTTTTCCACGATCTCTGCCTTGCACCTTTCACAAAGAGAGGAAAGTGGGGAAATCTCCCTTTCACAGAGAAGGCACGTGTTCATATAAAGACAGTTCAACATCTTCTCCAAATTCTTCTTGAGTCTATCCAGGATATTCTCAATACTCCTTTCTTTTTAAGGTAATTCCTTGAAGATTCCTCCACAAGGAAATTGAAGGCTACAGACGTTCCAACAAGATCGAAGCGTTCCAGCTTTTCGAAAATGACTTTTTTGTCCAGTTCAACCAGATGGGCCACTAGGTGGTCATTTTTTGTTACAGCACAACAGTCGAAAGCAGGATGCATGGAAAGAGCCTCCGTGAAACTGTTCGTTGGAACGGGCTCTCTAAGAACGCCAGCAGTTCCAAAGAGAACCATTCCTTCTTCGTGTGTGTCAAACTCACTCAATTTGACACCCTCTACATTTCCTTCGAAATCCTCGGCCACGACGAAGTCGTATTTCCTCTCCCCAGAAAAGATTCCTTTGTATCCCAAAACTCCACCACTCATATTGGGAAGATCCCCTTTTGAGGAAGCGTACACAACGATCCGATCTTTCACTAGGATACACGCTCCATGGGGAAGATATCGAAGGAAATGAACTACAAGGCTGACATCCAACGCTTTTTCTACGGATATCTTTGAAGGGAGCCGCTTCACCACCACTCCAGAATTTTCCTCCTGTATCCTTTCCAGAACGAACGATTCCCATTCTTTTATGAAGAACAGGTCGGACAGATCTTTTAGAATCCTCGACTGGAAACTTAAAAAGTGCGCCAGAGCTTTGAGAAGGAGGAATCTTCTGGTTTGGAGTGAGACATCACCCGTTCGTTCTATTTCAGAAAGGGCAAGCCTCAAGCCATCGGGATCTGTAACCACCACTCTTTCGCGGTAGTCTTTTATTGTTTCGAAGAAGAGCTTTATCGCATTCTCATCTATAGTGGAAAGAACTTCATTTTCTCTTTTCTCAGACGGAAGTTCTTTCCATTTCACATACAGGATATCAAAATCTTGTGACTGCTCTTGGGGAAGAAGGATTTCGTACTCTTCACCAAGTCCTTCCAAGATGTCCGAAATTTCACTTTTAGTTTCAGGAGCACTCAGAAGAATTTTCATTCGTACACAACCTCCTCATTTGGTGTGTTTATGGGCGATTTTCGTTGCGGCAAAAGAATCTGGTTTTACCTGGTAAGGGTATCCCATTCCCTTCACGTAACCTATTACAGAGGAGACCAAGTCCCTTGTGAGACCATCGTACCCAATATCCAGATGGACCACGGGTTTTCCCAGCTCTAGAACCTTTTCCACGAACCTAGCCATCTCCAGACTCATTTCCGCTTCTTTGAATATCCTTGTGTATAGATCTCTATTTTTTCCATCTTTGTAGACAGTGTAAAAATAAGTGGCGCCATTCCCAAGCCGGTACACCACGATCACTGTAGCGTACACAACCTCCCCGTCTTTGATGTCGCTGTCCGTTCCCACGAAGACCTCGTATTTGTATCCTTGTGTGAACTTTTTTATGAGATGCCTTACTCTTTGGTGATCGACGTTCCCCCAAGTGGGGCTCTTCAGATAACGGAATCTATCACCTCCGGTAAACCACCAAGGGAACCACTAGCTCTTGATGAGTAAGACTCCCGTGCCTTCCAGCAAGACTTTCTTCTTTTCCCGTGTACCTGTAGTTGAAGGAGAAGTTCTCTTTCGCTATCAAAATTACGTCACCAATTCTGTGTATGAATTCAGGATGATTTCTTCCCGTCCCAAAAAGGCGCGTAGCCTTTCTGGAGTCAATGAAGATTGCAAAATCCGCGTACTTCCCTACGAGATATTCTACCAAAGCTTTTTTTCTTTTTGTGTAAAGATACATCATCCTCTGTTCACCAGCAGGAGGCCTGTCAAGGAATCTCATTACCTCTGACGAGCTGTTCCACACCACTTCCTTCTCTGAAGGTGTTGAAATCTGCCCATGATCGCTCACCATGAAAAAGAGAGTGTCCGATCTCAGTCTCTCGATGAGTTCTGATTTCAAAATCTTATACAGCCACCTGAGTTCTCTGAAATAGGCTTTTCCAATTCCCATCTTGTGCGCGATTGAATCCAGAGAGGGCCAATAGATGAAGACGAGTATTGTTTCTTGCTGTTCCAATATCTCCAGCGATTTCTCGATCATATCGCCGAAGCTGGAAAAACCAACCTGCTCGGCTCCCTGGGACATGAGTCTAGAGAAGCCTGTCCCCAGTAGATACCTGGGGACGAGAAAGAAAGACCGAACCTTTCTTTGAAGCATTTGAAATATGGTTGTGAATCGGAAGCTATGGATTCTAAGCACGCTGTCTCGAGGAAAACCCAGGGGAGACAGCTCTATCATGTTTACAAGACTGCCTACTTCTCGGAGGTGAAGGATGTAAGCCAAGAAACCGT
>NZ_JAGGZH010000146.1 GCF_021162145.1 Thermotoga sp. | reverse complement strand
TTTATAATCCTGTGTGGATGCCACAAGAACGAGTCCAGTGTCGTGCACCAATCCAGAAAGATAGGCGTAGTCCAGATCTACTGAAAGGGAGAGTCTTTTTACCAGCCCTCCTGTAATTTTTGCAACCTGGACGAAGTGCTTCACAAAATTTCTGTACTCAAGAATTCCAAATCGATGGAATATTTTCACGAAGGATTCAAAAGGAACTTGCACCGCCAAATACAACATTTTTCACCTTGCTGTAGAGGAATTCTACCGGGACAGTTGTATGATATAACATTGATACTAAGTTCAGGAGGGGTTTACACGAAGGCAAAAGTGCTTTGTGTGTTTCTTTCTCTGATTGCCCTGATTCTTTTTGGGAAGGGAGCGCTTTCTATTCAAGACTTCTCAACAGGTAGATTCTATGAGATCTACTACATGCTCGATTCAGAACTTCATACGTGGGTAGGACATGATAGCTATGTGGATATTCCAAGGGACGATTTTGAACAATTAAGGTCTGTGATACAGCGTAACGAGAACTACGTTGGAAACCTGAGACAGAGAATAAGTGAACTAGAACATCAGAAGTCCGAGCTTACAGATCAGATTGAAGATTTCAAAAACCAGCTTTCGAACAAAGATCGAACTATAAAAGAGCTTCAGGAACAGAAATCTGCCTTGACGGATCAGATTACAACTCTTACTGCTTCTGTGTCCTTCCTGAAAGGCCTGCTGGAAGAGAAAGATCAAAAGATAGCGAAACTTGAACAGGACATTCAACTCAAGAATCAACATATTTCAAACTTGAACGATCAGATCAGTGAACTCAACGACCTGCTCGATACGAAAAACGAAGAGAACACCATTCTTGCTTCACTTGCAAGTGCACCGGCGACGATAACAGAAGTTTTCAAAGAGAACAGGCAGCTAAAGAAACGTCTTGAACTTGCAGAAGCTTCCATAACCACTCTGGAAGAAGAAATTCAAAAGAAAGATGAACAACTCTCTCAAACCGAAACTCAGCTGAAGCAAATGGACCAGCTAAAAGCCCTGGTAGAAACCTATGAGAGCTCATTGACAGTCCTTCAGGAAGCTTTGAAAGAAAAGGACGAACAATTGAAGATCCTCTCAGAAACTCTTACTAAGGAAGCTGAAAAAGCTCGGTCAGAGGCAGAAGACCTTCGGGAAAAATTAAAGGAAGCTCTATCAGTGCTCAGATCATTCAGCGACATTCTTAAAGACTTACAGGATGTTTCCTCCGATCTTAAAAACCTTAAGCCTGAAATCCAAAAGCTGGTTGAAGATATCAGCACGATTGTTGAAGAAAAATGAATCGAGGGATGATAAGGCGTTCGTTTCAGGTAGAGAGATCACGGAAAATCCCGCTGTACCGTTATAATTTAACTAGGCCAGAATATTATAGTCTAAAATATAATAGTCTGGCCTATAATATATCGTGGGGTGATCGTATGGAATTCATCGATAGAGAAAAGGAACTGGAATATCTGAACGAAGAATACAAAAGACCAGGTTCTTCCTTTGTGGTGATCTATGGTCGAAGACGAATCGGAAAAACCAGACTCATCAAGGAGTTCATGAAAGACAAAAACGGTGTGTATTTCCTGGCAACCGAAGAAGATGAAGGAACCAACCGCTCCTGTTTCCAGCAGATTCTCTACGAGAAACTGTCTGTACCACTTCTGGCACCGGGGAAGAACCTCAGCTGGTACGATCTCTTTTACATTTTGAGGAATATGAGATCCAAAGAAAAGTTCGTGGTCGCCATCGATGAATTCCAGTACCTTGTGAGGAGAAACAAAGCCATAACTTCGGTGTTTCAAAAGATATGGGATGAACTTTTGAAAGATGATAACTTCTTCCTTATCCTTTGTGGTTCTTCTTTGAGTCTTATGGAAAAAGAGGTGCTTTCCTACTCTAGCCCACTTTATGGAAGACGCACCGGCCAGATCAAACTGAAACCGATCAGTTTTGAAGATTTCAAAAGGGTTTACAATGGAACGGCACCGAATCCTGTGGAACACTACTCACTCATCGGAGGAGTTCCAAAGTACATGGAATTACTTTCTGTGGAAGGGGACATCTACAGAACCATCGAACGTAACTTTTTGAACACCAGTTCCTTTTTCTTTGAAGAACCATACTTCTTGCTCGGTCAGGAAGTGAAGGAGATAGGAACCTACTTTTCCCTCATGAAAGCCATCGCCATGGGGAACAGAAAACTTGGGAAAATTGCTACTGTCATGGGAGTGGCACAGCACAAGCTCAGTTACTATCTGAGCAGATTGGTGGATATAGGTCTTCTGGAAAGGGAAGTACCGGTGACGGAACGTTCTCCGGAAAAAAGTAAGAGTGGATTGTACAGGATAAAGGATTACTTTTTGGATTTCTGGTTCAAATACATCTATCCTTACAGAAGTTACATAGAAATTGGCCAGACGGGTTTTGTCATCAATGTGATAAAGAAGACCTTCAGAGAAAGACACGTGAGTTTTGTTTATGAAGACATCTGCAGGGAAAAGGTTGTAAAGATGAACTCGAAGGGAGAACTCCCGGTTCTGGCTTCAAAAGTAGGAAAATGGTGGAAAGGAGAAGATGAAATAGACATCGTTGGGGTTGACAGCGAAAACAGAGTAGTTCTTCTTGGAGAATGCAAGTACACAGGCTCGCAGGTCGATGTGGATCTCTACTACAAACTGGTTGAAAGATCCAGAAGATTGAACGTCGTTGAAAGACCGGTGTATATCTTCTTCTCCTTCGGTGGCTTCACAAAAGATTTCGTTCAGAAAGCAAAAGAGAACAAAAGCGTGTTTCTCTTTGAAGGGTATTGATGTAGAATCGATAAGTTCAAGCAACGATCTCATCTGCGGTTTTCAAAAGGCTTTGTATCGAGCAAGAAGAGATAAGCGGGCAAGACTTTTATTTTCACACCCTTCCATGAGAGTTCGGTGTGTAGATCCCAGGTTATAAGATATCTTTCGGCTGCAGGATATGGGAATTCCACAAGACCTTTCACTTCTCTTTCTTTTATCTCAGATTTCTCTGAAACGTACGAAACATTATAGAGCACCAGATCGTTTCCTCTTTTACACACAAAGTCAACTTCTTTTTTCCCTTCCCAGTAGTATATTTCTTCGTACATATTTCTCAGCTTCAAATAAATCGCATTTTCCAACAACCTTCCACGATCAGGGCTGGGAGAAGGGTATATCACGTTTCTCAGCCCTGTATCTATTAGATAGTACTTCACAGGACTTCTGATAACCTTTTTAAACGAATATTCGAACTTTGGAACTTCGAAACAAAAATAGGCCGATTCCAGATACGAAATGTAAGCGGATATTGTACTGGTGGACGATTTTTCACCAAAGATATCTTCAAAATATCCCTGCATCTTTCTAATTGAAAATCTGTTACCTATATTCTGGGCGATAAATTTTGATAATGCTTTTAGAAGTTTTATGTTCCCCACATCGTATCTTGCCGCTACATCTTTAAAAACGATATCCTCTGCGTATTGAGATAAAATTTTGCTGATAACCTCTTCCTCACCTGTGCTCATAACCACTTCGGGGAAACCACCGTATGTAAGATAATCCTTCAAAAGGGAAAGATAAACGTTCTTCCCAGAAATCAACTCAAGCCTGCTCGAAAAACTGTAACCCCTTGCGATCGCATACTCTTTGAAGGAGAAAGGAAACAGTTCAAAATCAACATGCCTTCCAGATAGCAATGATGCGAGTTCACCAGACAGAAGTTTCGAGGACGATCCTGTCACAAAAATGGTCTTCACCACACCGGTATCTATCACAGTTCGAACCCATCTGTGCCAGTCTTCAACGTTTTGAATTTCATCAAGAAATAGCAAAAAATTTTCCCCTTGATATACTTCCTGCCTGTAAACGTCGAGAATGGCTTCAAGTGTTTCTGGCGTCAGTTTTTCCGAAGAAAAAGCATAATCCTCAAAATTCACGTACAGGAAACTTTTTGGATCAATTTCCTTTGAGAGCTCTTCCATGAGCTGATACAAAAGAGTCGATTTCCCAGCCCTGCGTGGTCCTTTTATGACAATAACACCGCGATAATCTTTAAAGGATTTCACTTTTTCAATACATTCTCTTGGAACTGTTCTGTCCTTTTTTGTCTTTCCCCATGGGTTCCACCTTAGAAGAATTGTTAGTATTTCATCACGCGTCATATGAAACAGCCTCCAGATATTTCTTTTCTCGTTTATTATAGCATATTGACCTGTCAGGAGGTCAAATTTTGCTTATTTTGACCTGTTCTGGGGTCAAAACTCATACCTTTTCAAACCAGTACCAGTGTTCGGCGAGTTGCAGCGAGCACATTTTCTTCCAATCTTCAAGCCTTGAATTACAAGTTCCATTATCTTTTTCACAGTATTTTGACCCACTCCCAAATTCTCTAAAGGGGATGGGATTCTTACTGGCTTAAGGCCAGCTTCCACGGGCTAATGCCCGGGCCACGTAGGTGTGAGCTAAACCTCACACCTACGGCGGGGGTCAAATCCGCTACTACCAGGCCGTAGCCTGTATACTTTTTATAGATATTTATTGCTCCTACCCCATCACGGTGATATTCAAAACCGCAAACAGGACATCGGAAATTTCTATTTGATGGTTTAT
The DNA here is from genome assembly GCF_021162145.1 of Thermotoga sp. Taxonomy (NCBI): domain Bacteria; kingdom Thermotogati; phylum Thermotogota; class Thermotogae; order Thermotogales; family Thermotogaceae; genus Thermotoga; species Thermotoga sp. The sequence continues at coordinate 308 of NZ_JAGGZH010000146.1, read as the reverse complement.
GCCTGTGTCCACACACAGGACAAGTTTGAGATGTGTATTCTTCAGAGATGTATTCAACTCTGATTCCCACAGCTTCGGCTTTGTATTCAATAAGCGCAGTTGTTTTCCCAAACAACCAGCTATGGATCTTTTGGTTGACCACTTTGTTATACTTTGCTTTATTTCTAATGCCTTTTACATTGCCTATCACAATTGTTGCTGTGCCTCGGTTTTTAACCCATTCAATAAAATTAGCCGTTACTTTGTGCAGCTTTCTAATCAGATAAACGACATACTGCACAAAGTAACGGCTAATTTTATTGAATGGG
>NZ_JAGGZH010000145.1 GCF_021162145.1 Thermotoga sp. | reverse complement strand
GGAGGAGAAACCAAACACCATCAAACTGGAGGGAGAAGTATACTTTGCTGAAAAGCTCATGTCGGATACGATACTCCACCTGAACATTGGAGATGAAAAAATCGTTGCAAAGATTCCTGGCGACGTTGATTTCAAAAGTGGAGAAAAGATCGGATTCTTCATAGATCTTGAAAAGATACATCTCTTCCATCCAGAGACAGGAGAGAGACTCTCATGAAAGCAAAGGTAATTGTTCACAATCACTGGGACAGAGAATGGTTTACTACATCGGAGGTGACCTCCCGCTGGCTGGGGGAGGTCTTTTCCAAGGTGAAAACCCTCTCTGAAAAGAATCCGAACTTCATCTATGTGATGGATGGTCAGACCGCTGTGATCGAAGACCTTTTCACGGTAAACCCGGAGGCGGAAAAAGATCTTAAGAAACTCGTTGAGAAAGGAAAACTACTGATTGGACCTTACTATACGCAGATAGACTGGAGAATACCGAAAGAGTCGTCCATACTGAAGAATCTGGAGATGGGGTTGAAGGATTCTGAAAGATTCGGAAAGTGCATGAAAGCGGGATGGCTTCTTGACAACTTCGGTCACATCTCACAAGTTCCTCAGGTACACAGACTGTTTGGGATAGAAAAGGTCTTCCTCTGGCGGGGTGTTTTTTTCGAAAGCGACAAAATTTCCCAGGAGTTTTTCTGGAAAGGAAGCGATGGCACGACAGTTCAGGCCATCTTTCTTGTAGGAGGTTACAGAAATCTGTACAACCTGAAAGAGACAAGAGAGATGGCGAAGAAGAGGTTGGAACATGAAAAGAAAAAACTGGAAAGGTTTTCAAAATCGGGCGAGGTACTTCTTCTGGACGGTTACGATATAGACCTCTCTCCGGAGGACCCGCAGGAGTATCTGAACGCTGAAATTACGACCCCGGAGGATTTTCCAGAGAGATTTCCCGATGATGCACCCGTTCTTTCTGGAGAACTTCTTTCTGGGAGATATGCCTGCACCTTTCCCGGAACGCTTTCTACCAGGGTCTATCTGAAGCTGGAAAGTGAACTCATCGAAGATCTCTTGAAGACGGGGGATCTCCTTTCCGCCTTGAACGGCGAGGAGCCTCAGGAGATCCTGTGGAGGGAGTACCTGAAGACCCTTGCACATGACAACATCTGTGGAGTATGTGTGGATCCTGTCCATGAAAAGATGGAGAAAACCTACAGAAAGATGTACTTTCTTCTCAAAGAATCTGTAGAGGAAAAGTTGAAAAAACTCGCCGGGAAAGCAGGACTGAAAAGTGGCCTTTATGCCTTCTCTTCTTCTCCGTTTTCCTACGATCACTGGTACTGTGACGGTGAAAGAACAGTTCGGTTGAAAGCTGAAGGTGTGGGATTTTTCAGAGTCGAGTCCACCAACCAAAAGACTGTGTCCGACAGAGACCTCTCATGGAAAAATAACTACTACGAGGCACGTTTTGAGGAAGACGGCACTCTTCTTCTGAATGGGAGAAGAGCAGGTGTTTTGAACCTGTTTGAAGAAAAAGGTGACACCTACTCTACCTTCGTTGAAGAAACTGATTTCTCAGTGACCTTGAAAAAAATCGAGGTTATCTCGAAAACAGAAAATTCTATGGTTGTGGAGATGGAAAGGTCTGTTCAATCACACCTGTGTCATATTGAAACGAAAGAGAGGATCGTTTTCGACGGAACACCACTTGTGAAATGGAGTGTGGAGCTGGATGTAAAGGGGAAGAACTACAAGCTTTCAATGAGTTACGAAACAGGAAGTGGAGAGATCTTTGCAAAGATGCCTTTCGACGTGGTGAGAAGGAAGGAAAAGGACAACTACCTCCTTCCAGAGTCTCTTCCTGACAGTTTGAAGGGAATTCTCCTTGCAGCAAGAGAGACAGGCGTGGTGAGGGAATTTCCATTTCAGGGCTTTGTCTCCATCTACAGTGAGGGAATATCGAGAACTTTTCTTGCGAAGGGCTTGAGGGAATACTGGGTGGAGAAAGAAAAAGTACACGTTACACTGATAAGATCGGTTGAATGGATCGCGAAGGATGTGGAGGGTAGAGTAGGAGACGCAGGACCCCTGATGTACACTCCCGGAGCAAAGTGCGAAGGAAGCTTTTCGGTGAGGCTTTCTTTCATGGAGAACAAGAGTCATCCAAGAAGTGAGGAGTTCTTCAAGTGGTACACCCTCTTTGACTGTCCTCCGCTGTTTGTAAAAATTGACTCCGGAGGATGCGAAGATGAACGCGTCTTCTTCAAATCCAGACTTCCATGGGTTGGTGTGAAAGGTTCCTCTTTGTGGGTCTTCAATCCCTATTTCGAAGAGGTGGAAGGTTTAAAACCTCTTCAAATAGGGACAAAACGGGTTGAGCCACTCTCCGGTGCAGTACAACCTCTTAAGTTATCTATTTTGAACTTTCCGGAGCTTCCTGTCCTGTGTCTTGAAAGCTTGCCAGAAAGCGATGTGGTGGATCTCTTGAGGAAGACCATTTCTGAACTTGACTTGGAAATTTCCAGAGTTTCGGCAAAGAACGATCTGAGATCAAGACACAGGTACTTTTCTCTTCTCAGAACGAAGAAAGAGATAGAGCTCTCACTCCTTTATCTTCAGAGTGAAGAAAAACCGGCGAAGGAGTTGAACGAGCTTCGTATGAAGAGAAGAACCTACGATTACCTGGTGGAACTTTTCGAAAGTGAGGAGAAAACATGAAAGTAGCGCTTTTTCATTACCGCGGTGGCCTCATGGACGGTGTGTCACTCGAGATGGAAAAGTGGAGGAAGGTCCTCTCGAAAATGGGGCACGAGGTTCACATCGTGGCTGGAAACAGAAAAGAAGGAGTGGATGTGGTTGTGGAAGAGATCGGTTTCGAGAATCCGGATTTTGAAAAAGTGAACAGAAACTTCTTTGGAAGACTGGAGGATTTCCCAAGTGAAGAAAAGTTCCTGGAGTTTCTCAAGAAAAAAGAAGATCAAATTTTTTCTGTTCTAAAGGACATTTTGAAAGACTACGACCTCATCGTTCCAAACAACGTCTGGTCTTTGGGACTTTTTCCACCTCTTGGTCTTGCCCTTTCGAGGTTAAAAAAAAGATTCATTGCACATCACCACGACTTCTGGTGGGAAAGAAAACATCTGATTCCGGAGAGTGAAAGATTCAGAGAGATACTGGAGAAACACTTTCCGCCGGATCTTCCAAATGTGAAACACGTGGTCATAAACACGATCGCCAAAAAAGAACTCCTGAGGAGAAGAAGCATCGATTCAGTGGTGGTACCGAATGTGATGGATTTTGAAAAGCCTATCACCTCGGAAGATATGTATCACAGGATGAGAGAAGAACTTGGTATAGATCCAGGAACGATCGTCGCTCTTCAGGCAACGAGAATAGACAGAAGAAAAGCGATAGAGCTTTCAATAGATGTGGTGTCTCTCCTGAAAAAGAGTCTGAAAAAGAAAAGTCTCCTTTACAACGGTGAAGCTTTCAACGGCGAAATAGTTCTGGTGTTCTCCGGCATCTGTGAGGACGCATCATACCTGGAAGAATTGAGGGAATACGCTTCTTTGAAAAGCGTCCCGCTTTTAATTTTGAGTGAGAAAGTGAGAAAAGACACTTCTTTTTTCTGGAGACTTTACAACGTTGCCGACTTTGTTACCTATCCGACCATTCTGGAAGGGTGGGGGAATCAGCTTCTTGAAGCGATTGCCGCAAAAAAAGCTATTGTTCTCTTTGAATATGAGGTGTTCAAATCTGACATAAAACCGATGGGGTTAAGGTATGTCAGTTTAGGGGATCGTTACTTCAGGGAAGGCAACTTCGTGAAAGTTGAAGAGAGTGTCTTGCAAAGAGCGGTGGAAGAACTATCAAAACTGCTGCGTGATTCATCTTTCTACAGAGAAACGGTGGAGCATAACTTCGAAGTGGGAAGGCGCCATTTCAGTCTGGAAAAACTGGAAGAGATACTGAGCAGGGAGGTATTGACATGAAAGTCATTGTTGGAATACCCAGTTTCAACAACGCAGAGACGATTTCCTACGTTGCGAGAACAGCGGCTCGGGGCATTCTGGAATTTTTCGATGGGGACGGTATGATACTCAACTCAGACGGTGGGTCATCTGATGGAACAAGGGAGAGATTCATGGAAACGGACACCTTCGGTGTTCCAAAGGAGAGTTTTGTCTACGAAGGTGTTCCTGGGAAAGGAAGTGCTATGAGGACAATCATGGAGATTTCTTTGGAACGAGGAGCAGAGGCGGTGGTATTTCTCGACTCCGATCTCAGAAGTGTGAAACCATGGTGGGTGGAAAGACTTGCAGGACCCATATTGAAAGGGGAGGCGGACTACGTTACACCGTTTTATCTGAGACATAGATTCGACGGTACGATCACAAACAACGTCTGCTTTCCTGTGACATCCGCTCTCTATGGGAAGAAGGTGAGACAACCCATCGGAGGGGATTTTGGTGTTGGGAAAAGACTCCTTGAGATTTATCTGGAAAAACCAGAAGAGACGTGGAAAACGGACGTTGCAAGGTTCGGTATCGACATCTGGATGACAACAACCGCCATAAACGAGTCTGGAAGAGTCCTCCAGGCAGCTCTTGGTACAAAAATCCACGATGTCAAAGATCCTGGCAAGCACCTCAGGGGGATGTTCCTCCAAGTGGTGGGAACGCTCTTTGATCTCATGATCACTTACGAAGACAGGTGGAAAGATGTCTGGGAAATAGAAGAAGTACCTGTTTATGGAGAAACACCAAATGAAGAGGTTCCACCCATGAGCATAGATGTGGAGAACCTTAAGAAACTCGCAAAGGAAACACTGAACGACGTGGATTACATGGGAGAGGAAATCCTCTCAAAAGTGAAAGAGAAAGGAACACTCGATCTCGTATCCTGGGTCGATGTTCTGTACAGAAGCGCCCTTCATTATAGAAAGACAGGAGATAAGAAGGTGGTGGAGAATCTTTTGCCGTTCTATTTTGCGAGGACCGCCCGTTTTGCAGAGGAGGTAAGATCTCTATCGGATGAAGAAGCGGAAAGATGCGTTTATGAACAGCTCGATGTCTTTTTGGAGAGAAAATATCTGTTGAAGGAGGAATGGGAAGTTGAAAATAAAAGATAAGATCCTGAACATATACGCACGGTTCAGCCCCGCCGAGCGGAAAGTGGCAGACTACATCCTGGAGAAGCCAGACGATGTGATCCACTACTCCATTACAGAGTTTGCGAAGATCGTGGGTGTGAGTGAAACCACGGTTCACAGGGTAATCAAGAAGCTGGATTTCGAGGGTTACCAGATCTTCAAAATCACACTCGCAAGGGAGCTGAGCGGTATAGAAGAGACGATTGAGAAGCATGATTTTATAGATGAGCAGATCGAAATTTTGAAGCGCTTGAAAGAAACACTGGATAAGAAAAGTTTAGAAAAAGCAGTGAACTGGATCCTTTCTGCTCGGCGGTTGCTTTTCTTTGGAGTTGGACTTTCTGGTATAGTTTCAGAGTACGCCAGTTTGAAATTTGCTTTCCTCGGGTTTCATACATTTTTTTCCAACGATCCGCATGTTCAAGTTATAGAGGCAGTGAACTTGACAAATGAAGATTTGGTAATCTCAATCAGTCACACAGGAAACATCAGAGATACTGTCAAATCCACTCAGGTTGCAAAAGATATGGGAGCAAAAACGATTGCTATCACAACTAACAAAAATTCGGAGCTTGCCAAGATTGCTCACCTTACGCTTCAGAGCCCTCCTGTAAGATATGAAGTTTATGAATTTCTAAGAGAAAACATAGGAGAAATCGCTGTTGTGGATGTACTGTTCAAAGAAACCTTCCGAAGAATCTACCAGGAAAGAAAGAAACATTTCGAAAATCTCCGTGACGTGTTCAAACCGAAGAAATTTTGAGATTTTGGCATTTAATTCGAAATAATCCCCCGTAATTGGATCTAAAAATGAAAATCAAGGAAAAATGGAAAAAATATACCACCTACATGTTGCAAGCAAGAAACCTCACAAGAGAAAACACCATAGCCATATCTTCCCTGCAGGTGATCGTGAATGAACTTTATGAACACAGGAACAGATGAAATAGTCTTTGGAAATCTGGATAGTTTCTCTGAGAGAGGACTTCATTGATAACAACAAGCATGGAGATTATTCCAACTTCAGGTCTTT
>NZ_JAGGZH010000144.1 GCF_021162145.1 Thermotoga sp. | reverse complement strand
TCGCGGGACGAACACAAGTTTACATCTACACACCAGCCGACCAGAACACGGGAAAGACGAGTGAGCTTCAGGATAAACAGGAGGAGATAGAAAGAAAGATCCTGGAGCTTCAAAGGTGTCTTGACCAGGAGACTGATCTTGTGGAGAGAGAAAGATTGAAGGAGGACATAGAAAGATTGAAACTTGCTCTCAGCGTACTGAGAGCGAGTTTCAGGACGCCAGAACTTCTTGTAGGAGCGTTACTCGACAGCCTTGTCTGAGAAGATCTTCAAGAAGGCTTCAACGATCTTCGGATCGAACTTCTTTCCAGCCTCCTCTTTTATTATCTCCAGAGCTTCTTCGTGTGTTTTTGTTCGTCCTTCCCATTCCGACGAAACGAAGTTGGTGAGAACATCGTAGTGATCACAAACGGCTATGATGCGCGCTTCGAGGGGTATCTGCTCTCCTTTGAGCCCATCTGGGTATCCCGTTCCATCCCAGTTCTCGTGGTGGTGCCTTACGATGGGAACAGCGTCCCACAGAACTTCTAGAGAGGCCAGAAAAATGGAACCCATGATCGTGTGATCCTGAGGGTATTGCTCGAATATCCTCAACCTGGTGGGAGTGTAGAGCATCAGTTGTTCGATTCCTATCTTTCCCACGTCGTGAAGCATGGCATACTCTTTCAAAAGGGAAAGCCTTTCTTCGGAGAATCCCAGTTCCTTTCCAACGCGTTCAGCAAGCTTTGCCACTCTTTGAGAGTGACTCCATCCTCGCTCGTCTTCTATTTCCATGAAAGCTATCATCGCCTGAAGGAGACCACTCACCATCCTCCGCACCCAGCTTCCAGCAAGCATTTTCTCGCCCGCAAGGGCGTAAGCCACGATTGTCGGGAGTTCTTTGCTGTCGTCGATCGTCTCCAGAAACTTTTTCTCCCCTTTGTAAATCGCGTAACCGTTTTTCTCTTTTACAACTGAAACACCGGGAAAGGGAATCTTCCTGTTCAGAAAGGCGATATCCGATTCTTCCAGAGTATTCACTTTTGTGTAGAGTCTATCTATCTTCTCCACGATTTTTTCGAAATCTTCTTCCTCGAAAAAACACTTCATCCTCATCCCTCCAGTGTGAGTTCCAGCTTTCGATCGTTCACTTCTCTTTTCAACGCGTCTATGAAATAACTCATTTCCACGTTTTTTATCTCTTTTCCTGTTCGTGTTCTCACGGAGAGTTTTCCGCTTTCGAGCTCTCTGTCTCCCAGCACGATCATATACGGTATTTTCTGAAGCTGTGCCTGTCTTATGCGGTATCCCAGAGTTTCTCTCCGATCGTCCAGAAAGACCCTGAAGCCCTCTCTAGAGAGCGATGCAGCCACTTTCTTTGCCCCTTCACTGTGTTTGTCTGAGATTGGAATAACCGCCACTTGGACCGGTGCAATCCAGGTTGGAAACGCCCCTGCGAAGTGTTCGATCAGTATACCGAAGAACCTTTCCAGAGAGCCGTATATCGCCCTGTGTATCATCACCGCTGTGTGTTCTTTGTTGTCCGGTCCAATGTATGTAACATTGAATTTTTCTGGCATCATGAAATCAAGTTGTATCGTGGCACACTGCCACTCTCTTCCCAGGGAATCCCTTATGTGGAAGTCTATCTTCGGGCCGTAGAAAGCACCCTCTCCCTCGTTCACCTTGTAGGAAAGTCCGGCTCTGTCCAGAGCACTCTTTAAAGCGTTTGTGGCCTTCTCCCATATCTCCTCGTCTCCCATGTGATCCTCGGGCATCGTACTGAGCTCGACCCTGTACGTGAAACCGAACTGGCTGTATATGATGTCGATGAGCTCCAGCACACCAAGAATTTCGTCTTCGATCTGATCCGGTGTGCAGAATATGTGTGCATCGTCCTGGGTGAAAGCTCTCACACGCATGAGACCGTGAAGAACTCCACTCCTTTCGTACCTGTGCACCTTTCCAAACTCGAAGAATCTCAGTGGAAGATCCCTGTAAGAAACTGCTCTGCTCTTGTACACGAGAATGTGACCAGGACAGTTCATGGGTTTCACAGCGTACCTTTCCCCATCTTTTTCTATGAAGTACATATTCTCGGCGTAGTGATCCCAGTGTCCCGAGATTTTCCAGAGCTGCTCGTTCATGATAAAAGGTGTGAAGATCTCCTGGTATCCCCTTTCACGATGAAGTTTCCTCGAGAATCTCATCAATTCGTTCAAAACGGTCACACCTTTGGGAAGGAAGAACGGCATTCCCGGAGCGTAATCGGTGTTCAGGATGAAGAGTCCGAGCTGAGGACCCAGCTTTCTGTGATCCCTTTTCTGGGCTTCTTCGAGGAACCTCAGATAATTTTCGAGATCTTCCTTCTTCGCGAAAGAGGTGCCATAAACCCTCGTGAGCATGGGATTTCTTTCATTGCCTCTCCAGTACGCCCCAGACACCGACAGTAGCTTGAAGTGTTTCACAGCACCGGTCGAAGGGAGATGCGGCCCCCTGCACAGATCCACGAATTCTCCCTGCCGGTAAATTGTCACCGTATCTCCCTCTATCTCCTCTATGAGCTCGAGCTTGTAAGGCTGGTCTTTGAAGATCTCTCTTGCTTCATCCTTGCTGACCTCTTCTCTTTCTACTGGAAGGTTCTCTTTTACTATCCTCTTCATCTCCTTTTCTATTTTTGGAAGATCTTCTTCTGTGAGTCTTCCGTTCTTGATGTCGAAGTCGTAGTAAAAACCATTTTCTATGGTGGGACCTATCCCCAGTTTCACGTTCTCTTTTCCGTAGATCCTCATCACGGCCTGTGCGAGAACGTGCGCCATTGTGTGTCTGTAGAATTCCGGTGCTTCGGGATCATCGAGAGTCACGAAACGTATCCTGCAATCTTTCTCCAGAGATCTTTTGAGATCCCAAAGCTCTCCGTCCACAATGGCACCTATTGCTTTTTTGAACCCAATTTCCCGGGCGATTTTCATCGGTGTTGTTCCCTTTTCATACTCCCTTTCGCTTCCGTCCGGAAGAACCACTTTTATCTTCATCGCCTTCCCTCCTTCAATTTTTCGTACAGTGCCCTGGCCACATCGGGAGGGACCCACTCCGTCACATCGCCCCCGTACATGGCCACCTCTTTTACGAGACTCGATGAGATGAAGGAGAATTTCTCGCTTGCCGCCAGAAAAACCGTCTCCAGCTCGCTGTACAACTTCTTGTTGGCGAGGGCCATTTGAAGCTCGTACTCGTAATCGGTGACCGCCCTGAGACCCCTCACCAGAACTTTTATACCATGTTTCTTCAGATAATTCACGAGCAAGCCCCTGTGAACATCTATTCTTACCCTGTCTACATCCTTCAAAACGGATTCTATCAGCTCTTTTCTTTCCTCCAAACTGAACAGGCACTTCTTTCTTGGGTTTTCGGTGATGAGGACCACCAGCTCGTCGAATATAGACAGTGCCCTCTTTATAATGTCTACATGTCCGAGTGTTATGGGGTCGAAAGAACCAGGATAGACCGCAACCACACTACCATCTCCTGCTTGTACATTCCACCTGGAAGAATGTTCTGTCCTCCACCCTGAAAACCGTGAGTTTCCCACCGTAAACGCATCCTGTGTCTATGCCTATTTTATCCGATGAGAGGTAAGGTTCTGCAAGGGGGGTGTGTCCAAACACCACTATTTTTCCCGGGAGAGGATTTTCACTGTAGATGAACTCATCTCTTATCCACACAAGATCAAAGGGGTCCTGCTCCTCGAGGGGAATTCCTGGCCTCACACCGCCGTGGACAAAGACGAAGTTTCCCTTTTCGTAGTAGTAAATAGTGTTTTCGAAAAAATCCAGGTACTTTTTGATTTCATCGATACCGCCGAAACTTTCCACGGTGCTTCTTGCCCCGTTGAAGTACCAAAGATCACATCCAGAATGATTTTTCACACAGTTCAGAAGCATCTCTTCGTGGTTTCCTCTCAGAAAGATGCATCTGTAATGTTTAGAAAGCTCCATCAAAAATTCCACCACTTCTTTCGAATTTGGTCCTCTGTCAACGTAGTCTCCAAGGAAAACGAGTTCGTCGTCTTTTTCCAGAGGCAGTCTCTCGATGAGATCTTTTAGAGCAAGAAAGCAGCCGTGCACGTCACCCACAACGTACGTCATCAAATGAACCTCCCGTACATCATCCAGTTCCAGATCGCAGATATCACCACACCCAAAGCGGGGCTCAACCACCACCTCACGTCAGGTCTTCTGAACTTCCAGAGTCTGTACAAAAAACCTAGAACGAGGGAAAGAAAGGCGAGAGTCTCCCTTCCTGCAAGCAGGAAAACGAAGAAAGCCAGTCTCTCGGAGATACCCTCTATGTCGGATATCTTCGGATCACCAGGTAAGAAGTTTCGGAAAAGATAGGTTATAGCTACGGAAACAGCGTTCATTCCAAGAAGATAAAAAACGAATACCGAAGTCAAATAAGAGTTCGCGAAAAGATCTTTGATGGAAAAATTCAGGATCAGAAACACGACAAAAAGGGAAAGCTCCAGTAAATCTATCGCTCGCTTTTTTCCTCTTCTGTGCAGATACGTTCTGAGGACATCTCCCACCAGGTGAACCACCACTGCCACAAAGAAAACAATCGTACCCCTCGGTGATTTAAGCACAACATCGAAGGTGAAAGCCAGGATGGCAAACACAGACCAGATCATGTGGCCTATCAGTTTCCACCCTGTGTACTCTCTTATCTTCGCGTTGTTCGTGAATCCGTGATCGGCTACCACGTGACCGAGAAACAGATGAAACGGAAACAAGCAGATCACCTCCAGATCCTTTCCTCCAGTTTGGAGAAGAAAGCTTTCAGCTTTTCGAACTTCACAAATTCCTTTATCATGAGGGAGGCGTTTATCTCAAGAGGACCTTCCTCTATCGCCTCCATGTATATCTCCTCCAGCTTTCCAACGAAGCGGTCCACGGACCACTCCCTTTTGACGAACTCTCGCCCTTTTCTGGAGAGTTCTTTTCTGAGCCGAAGGTTCATCAAGATTTCGTTCAAAGTTCTGGTGAAGCTTTCTTCACTCTCTTCATCCAGAAGAATCGCTCCCTCACAGCCTTTGAGAACGTTTTTCACCCCCTTCCACTTCAGTGCCACAACCGGAAGGCCGGCGGCCAGCGCCTCCAGAAGCACCAGCCCCTGTGTTTCCGTTTTCGAGGCAAACACGAAGACGTCTCCCAGTTTGTAATACCTCGGTATCTCCTCGTGGTCAACGTAACCGGTCACGATGAGGTTCAAGTTCTTTTCTCTGGCGATCTTTTCGACTTCTTTTCTCTCGGGTCCATCTCCCACCATCACAAAACTCATGTCTGGAGAATTCAATCTCTCGAAGATTCTCAAAAGGAAATCCACGTTCTTTTCTTTTGCTATCCTTCCAACGTACAGCACCACCTTCTTTCTTTCCAGCCCCAGCTTCTTTCTGAGATCTCCCACCTCTGCCGATTCGAACTTTTCGACCTCTATTCCCGTTGGAAGGACCTTGATGGGCCTCTTTACCCCATAACTTTCCAGTTCTGCTTTTATATCCTCAGTCGGCGCGATCACCACGTTCACCAAGTTACAGAACCACGCGCTGAAGTGTTCAACCATTCTTTTTGGAGGAGTGAAAGGTTTGGGAATGTAGTGTCTGTACTCGGGGAGGAGTGTGTGGTACGTATGGACGTGTGGGAGTTTCAACTCTTCCTGGACCTTCAGCGCTTTGAACCCCATGAAAAAAGGCGAATGGCTGTGCACCACCTGAATTCTTTCCTTTCTTGCAAAATTCAGAATCTTTCTGGTCGAGGCAATGGAGATTCTGTGCTGTCTTTCTGGAGGAAAGGGGATACTCTTTACCACGAGGACGTCCTTTTCGTCCTTTGGTGCAGAGGGTGCCACCACGAACACTCTGTGCCCTCGGTCCATCAATTTCTTTTTGTAAAGTCTTATGGACGTCGCCACTCCGTTCACCTGGGGTGCGTAAGTGTCGCTGAACATACCGATATTCATGCTCCATTCACCTCATCCACGAGGAGATCTTCCAGATGAAAAAGGAAAGAGCGGGGATCCTAATCAAAGCAGCGAAGATCAACTTTTTATCCATTCTGTAGAAGAAAAGAATAGAAGCAAAAAACAGGATTAAAACGGCTTTTCTTGGATCCAGAAACATGGAAAGAAAGGGTAGAAAGATGTAGGTAGAAAACGACACCATCATCTCGCTAGGAGATCTGCCAGTCATCATCTTGTAGACACCCGACACTATCAGGGAATAAAGAATGAAGCAGAGGAAAAGTTCTGCCACCTTCAGAGAAAACCTCAAAGAGTTGTACACCACCATGATTTCGTTCCAAAAGCCAAAAATATTCACAGAAAACACCGTGATCGGTACCATAAAGGAGAACTTTTTCATAGAGTCGTCCAACTTCACACGCATCACTTCACCTTCAAAATGAAGTACATACCCTCCGCGAAAAAGTACTCAACGTTTTCTTCTGTCTTTTCGACGGATACACTCTTTCCTGTTTCTCTCTTTACCACCTTCATCGCTCTCTCAAAATTCTCTCTGTCCTTGAAGACGAACGATTTCCATTCTGGGTGGTAATCAACAACCTCTACTTCTTTCAGAACCTCGTTCACCAGAATGGATGTGTTCAACTCGCTTTTAATCTGCTCAGTGGTAGATTCCCAGGGGAGGCTCACACCAACACCAAAAGAAGGAAGTCTTGTGAACTCCTTCCTTTCGGTTTTAAAGGACAGATCCGTCAAAAATAAAATCAGAGATGCCACCAGCAGGATCAGAAGAAAACCATTTCTCGTCATTTTATTTTCCCGAGTAGAACTTTCAGGCCTTTCTTTATGAACGGATCCTTTTCTGGATCTATCTCTATCTGTTCTCTTGTCTCTGCGTGGAGCTCTTCTTCCACCTTTTCCTCAACCACAACATCTGGTTCTATACCTATTTTGTGTATGTCCTTTCCCGAAGGTGTAAGATAGTGTGCCGTGGTCAAAAAGAGCATTCCGCCGTTGCTCAGAGGAAATCCTGTCTGGACTGAACCTTTGCCGAAAGTCTTTCTCCCAACTACGGTAGCGATACCAAGGTCCTTCAGAGCACCTGTTAAGATCTCAGATGCCGAGGCCGAGCCTTCGTTCGCCAGAACCACTATCGGCACGTTCGGATAATTGTTTCCGTAAGACTCGTAAACGTCTTCTTCTCCAAAGCCGTTTCTCACTTTCAGAATCACACCCTTGTCAACGAACATACTGACGATCTTCAACGCAACATCGAGATACCCTCCCGGGTTATCCCTCACGTCGACGATCAGACCTTTTACACCTTTTTCGAAGATCTTGTCTAGGGCGTTCTTCATGTCCGAGTCTGCCTTCTCACCGAATCGGGTTATTCTCACATATCCAATTCTTCCCTTCTCCGTTTCTATGAACGAATAGAGCACCATCTTTATCTCTATCTTCTCCCTGACAATGGTGAAGGTGAGCTTTTCTCCATCCCTCAAAACCTCTATCGTCACAGATGTCCCCGGCTTTCCTCTCAAATGATTCACTGCTTCCATGTACGTCATCTTGGACACCGGTGTTCCGTCTATTGTTATGATGAGATCTCCTGCCTTCAACCCGGCTCGCCAGGCCGGTGTTCCGTACATGGGAGACACCACCTTTATGGCACCGTGCTCTGTGTCGTAGGTCACCTCTATTCCCAGGCCACCGTATTCTCCCTTCATCTCTATCTGGTTTTCCCGGTAGGTTTCCGGATCCTGATAGTAGGAGAAATCATCTCCTGTTCCCTTCACAAGGCCGTCTATAGCATGATCTATAAGCTTGCTGATGTCCAGCTTGTCTGCCTCGTAGTAGTAGTTCAGAATGTAGGAAAGAGAATCGAAAAATGGTTCCAGCGCCTTGTTGACTTTCTCTATGGTGAGGTCTGTTTTAGTAGATCCACCGAGGAGAAGCGTGAGAATCAACGCCAGAGCACTGATGATGATGAACCTGGAAAGTTGATTAAGCTTCATCATATTTCCTCCTTTCTACAAACCTTGGTGGCAAATATCATGTAAGCTGTGTGTGCGACCATTCGGTCCACAGGTCTCAACCTTTCTGGAACAGGCTTGTAAGATCTGAAGAGGCTTTCCCATACCTCTACTTTCACGAAGGGAAGTTCGTAGAGCCTCTTCAAAGTTTCCTGAACCTGATTTGTGGTGGGGCACACAGTTGCGAATCTCCCACCACCTTTCAGGGCATCCCAGCATCGATCCACGTAGTTCCAGGGATCTGGCACGTCCAGGAACAGTGCGTCCACGTCTTTCTCGTCGAATCCTTCGGATATGTCCCTTACCTTTATTGTAACTCTTTCGACCAACCCCCAGTTAGAAAGATTTCTTTCGGCGAGTTTTGCGAACTCTTCCCGCCTTTCATAGGCAAAAACTCTTCCGTAGCTCCCCACAGCCCTTGCAAGAACGGCGCACATTGCACCGCTTCCGACACCTGTGTCGATGACTCTATCACCTTCTTTAACGTCCAGCATCATAACGATGAAAGATGAATCTTTTGGATAGACGATCTGGGTTCTTCGCTTCATGTTCATGATCTCATCGATCAACCTGGGTTTCAAGATGTAGCCTTTTTTTCCAGCCGACGTTCTTATGAGATCTCCTGCTCTTTTCTCGAGAATTTCGTTGAGGTCAATCACACCAAGGTGTGTATGTAGCTTTTTGTCCTTCTCCAGATCGACCAGGAATTCGCTTTCGTCTTCAAAGGAAAGGAGGATCCTATCTCCCGGTTTCAATGTATCGGCCACTTCTCCCACACCTCTCTCGGAAAGCTGAATCTGATGTCCACGTGCTCCACCAGAACGTTTCGTTTCTGACCGTCCACGAGGATGTACACGTTGTTCACGCCCTTCACGTTCAAAAAGATCGTGTAGAGCACCTGGTGGAGAAAATATCTCTCCGCTTCAAAGTCCATTCCCTTCAATTTTTTTCCGTAGAGGTCTAGGATCAGATAATCTCCGACGAAGAAGTAAGCTCTCAGCACGTCCTGAGGAACAAAGCTTTTCAATCCCGAAGGGGGCGATGAAAGCGCTTCGAAGATTTCAAGGACAGGATTTTCCTTTGCTTCTATCACCTTGACAACGGGTAGAAGTTCTTCGTTCAGGTAGCATATCTTCAGCTCTGTTGAAAAGGCTACAACTGCTATCAAAAAAGTCGCAAAAAAAGCATATCTTTTCATTTTTTCATCAACCTCTCAATGACATTCAGAAATTCTGGCATGTCTTCCTTTTGCCTCAGAAGAACCACGACCCCGGTGACTCCAACGGGAATATCGTATATAGGACACTCTTCAATCCTGTAACCCATCTCGTTTGCTATTTGCTTTGCTATCTTCAAGGAGTTCGAGTAGGCTGGAAGATCGAGTCCGTTCAGGTCTTTGGAAAAGCTCCTCACGATCACCCTTCCGTCACCGTAACCTACCAGGAAGACCGTACCTTTTTCGAAGGGATCGACTCGCTCTCCCAGGGGCTCCACCACGTATCCACCTGCTGTTCTGAGCTTCAGCAAAATTCTGAATTGGCCATTACTTTCAGCAGTTTTTTCAACCTCAACTTCCTTTTTCTCAAAGAGCACATCACCGGGTGCAACAGGTTCTCCTCTGAAGTTGAGCCAGTCTTCTGCCACTATCTTCATTTCGCCATCTTCCTCTACGTTGAAGCACCTTTCACCTTCGTAGTTCACAACGATCGTCCTACCGATTTCCTCTATGGAGTTCACGCAGCATGTTATTATTCTGATCTTTCCATCGGTCTGTACGTAGTCTACGCCAAACAGTTTCAGAGTCTCTGCAGGAACGCCTGAGCTCGGTAATTTGTTGTTGTCGAGGATGTAGAGATCTTCCACGTTGGCAAGAACGTGGCCATTGTACTCCAGATACCTGAGACTTCCCACCGTTCCTGTGGACGGTGGGGTGGTTTCGAAGATATTCGAGTGTTCCACCAGAACCTGCAAAAACTCGTCGAAATTCAGCGAAGTTGCATCCAGCGTCAAGGTACTCGCCAGAGAAGCGGTGAAAGAAAAAATCAGAATCAACGAAAGCACTCTCATTTCAGTATTTGAAGATGCTCCTTCCTATGAACTCCCTCAAGATCGATTTGTCCGGAATGTCTTCTACGTTCGTGATCGGCAAGAAGAAATCCAGAAGTTTCAGAAGTCTCAGTGCTTCTGAGTATTCCGGTGCGTCTTCTGGAACCTGAACGAGCAAAGGTTCAGCGAATATCCTGAGCACGGGTATCTCGTACACCAGAGCAGAGTTGAACATGATATCTGCCTCTTCCTGATAGGGGAAGATGTTTCTTTCTTCTCCTTTTCTAACGTTTGGCCACATCTTCAACGTATCGTGTGCGGTGTGTCCCCGGAATTTGTAGTCCCTTACGATCCTTCTGATAAGGCGCGTGTCCGTTGTTGTGACTCTGTTGTGATCATCTATGTTCAGCTGTGTCAGGGCACTCACGTATATTTTAAACTTCTGCTCCTTTGGTATGGAAGCCGTCAGTCGCTCGTTCAGGCCGTGTATCCCTTCAACGATTATGATGTTGTCCTTTTCGAGTTTGAGGGTAGGACCTCTCATTCTCTTTCCGATCTTGAAGTTGAACCTGGGAAGTTCTACTTCTTTCCCCGCAAGAAGATCCTGGAGATGCCTGTTGAAGAGGTCTATGTCAAGGGCTTCGATCGAGTCGAAATCATAGTTTCCGTTCTCATCGCGAGGTGTTTTCTCCCTGTCCACGAAGTAATCGTCGAGGGAGATGGCAACCGGCTTCAATCCATTTACCCTCAACTGGAGAGAGAGCCTTTTGGCAAAGGTGGTCTTTCCCGACGACGACGGACCTGCTATCAGGACAAGCCGCTTTCTTTTGTCCTTCGTTATCTCGTCTGCTATGTCCGATATCTTCTTCTCGTGAAGTGCCTCGGAAAGAAGCATGAGTTCAGCCACCCTTCTCTCACCATGAGCGATGATGTCGTTGAGATCTGATACGTACTCGATCTCCAGAACACTGAGCCAGCGTGCATATTCGAGAAACACACGGGAGAGTTTTGGCATGTGTATTGTTGGAAGCTTTCCAGTTTTCGGATCCGGGTGAACGAGCACGATTCCTTGGTTGTAGGATTGAACGTCGAAGATGTCTATTCTGCCGGTGCTGGGTGGAAGGTATCCGTAGAAATAAGCCCAGAATCCATCGCAGTGGTAGAGTTTCACGGTTCTCTTCTTTCTGTACCTGAAGAGTTTCACGGTTTTTGCGAGGCCTTCCTTTGAAAGTATCTCTCTGGCCTCATCCTTGTAGAACGTTCTCTTTTCTATGGGAAGGTCCTTCTCCACGAGTTCTTTCATCTTCTCTTTAATGGAGAGGACCTGCTGATGGTCGGGAACGATCAGTCTGCCTTTTTCATAGATCTCGCAGTAGATACCTTTCCCAAGAGAGTGAAGCACCTGAAGCCTCCAGTCTGGATTCAGTTTTCTTGCAGCAAGACTTGCTAGAAAGACGAGCCCCCTCTGGTATATCCTGAGCCCGTCCTGGTCGGTGAGATCTATGAAATCGAGCTCTCCACCTCTGTCCAGTGTTCTGAAGAGCTCCACTATGCGGTTGTTCACTTTCGCCGCCAGTATCTTGTACTTGAAATACTTCTGATATTCCTCGGCCAATCGAAAGAGATTCTCCCCTTCTTCAAGGATGATCTCCCTGTTGTCCAATCTGGAGCGAAGAACGACTTTGCGCACACCAGCCCCCCTCCTTGAAAAGGTTCACACACGGTGGTAAAATTATAGCACGGAAAAGGTTGGGGCGTAGCCAAGCGGTAAGGCGGCGGACTTTGGATCCGCGATCGGTGGTTCGAATCCACCCGCCCCAGCCAAAGAAAAAGCCCCCTTTTTGGGGGCTTCACTTATTTCGAATTTTTTTCGATTGCTTCATCCCGTACATTCTACTGTCTGCCAGTTTCAGAGCACTCTCCAGAACCTCGCTGGGGATCCATCTTTTGAGACCATAAGATATGGTAATATCTCTTTTTCGCAGTTTTTCTTCGATTCTTTTCATCACCTTCTTCGCATCCTCTTCATCTGTGTTCAAGATCAGTAAAAACTCGTCTCCCCCGTATCTCACGACGATATCGTTTTTCCTCACAGACGATCTCAAGACGCTCGCCACCTCTTTGAGCCTTTCGTCTCCTGCGAGGTGGCCGTAGGTATCGTTGAATTTCTTGAACCCATCTATGTCCACCATCACCAGTGTGATCGCCTGATCACTGGGCCCTGCTTTTCGCATCTTTGGTAACCACTCCTTGTAGAGAAAGTGTCTGGTGAAAGCACCTGTGAGAAAATCCCTAGTTGCCGTTTTCTTCAGAAAGCTTAGGAATCTTCCCATCGTAAAAAGTGTGAAAAACACTGATATGACCAAAAGCCAGTAACTCTCCAGGGCTATTCCCAGCCCCGATAGGAGGTAGACTGAATACAGAAGGAACTTGTGAGATTTTCTAATGTACCCCCTCACGCTGGAAAGGGCGTGAACGGATATCACAAACAAAGCAACCAACAAAGCGATCTTTTCCATTGTGTAACCCCCAGTGAGCTGATCGCTTCAATTAGAACATATTGGTCTATAACAATCGTTAAGGGAAGGTTTCTTATGCTTTAGAATCTTTCGTAGTACCTTCTTATCTCTTCGTTGAAAGGAAGGTTCAAGATCTCATCCAGCACTTTCACAACCTGTTCGTAGGATCTTGTTCTTGGGTCTCTGATGAGGATCTCCTCGAGCACCTTCCTGTCTTTTGACACGAACGCCTCCAGGTTCCACTCCATTCTCAGGATCCTCGGCCACAGATAGAAGATCTTGATCCTGTGTGTGAGGTCAGGTTCCACCTTCTCCCTGTGTATCCCCTTACTGTCCACCCAGACCGGTAGTTCCATCACCAGATCGTCAGGGAAATCCTTGAACGTTCCTTGGTTTTCCACGTTTAAAAAGAGTCTCACACGTTTGTTGTTCGCTATCGCGTTTATGAAAGGAACGTGCTGCTCTCCACTCATTTCTCCTTTCCTGAAGATCTCTGGAAATTCCTCTGAAAGCTTCACAGCCGGGTTTTTCCGAACTTCTTCTGCGAGTCTTATAAGACGTTCCCTTGCTTTCCTGAGTTGTTCGTGGAACTTTGGTCTTTCCACCTCGTTATCTATTCCACCAAACTTTCCAAACCATTTCTTCTTGGTCTCAAGGTTGTAGTGGTACTTCCAGGTACCGTTCCTCACCGTGTCTCCTATCGGGAGCATTCCATAGAACCTGTACATATCCATCGCAGCGGGAGACATCTGTATGTCCCAGGGATTCTTCGGCCTCCACTTCGAAAGCTCTTTCTCTATCCACTCGTCGAGGAGTGGGTACGCATCCTTCCCCCTGTACCTGAACCTGTTCAGCCAGATTCCATGATTCACTCCTGCCACCTGCCAATCCGCTTCCTTCGGATCGAGTCCGAGTCTTTCAAAAACTTCGTAGACCCCGGCGACTCCATGGCAGAATCCCACGATGTTCGCACCTGTCAATCTTCTCACTGCCTGGGTGATCTCAAAAACAGGGTTGGCGGTCTGCATCAGATACGCCTTCGGTGCCATCTTTTTCATCTTCTCTGCGATCTCAAGAGCGAGTTTTAAGTCGGGATAAGACGAAAGAACGTAGGTGTAAGTGGAGACCATGTTCAACTCCTGACTGTCTATTCCCCTGTAGTAGCCATGTTTTTCTCCCACTTTTGTGACCTCGTCCCATCTTTGAGAACCGCTGTCGTGATACCTTGGATCGTAGGGGTAGGCGGTGTTTATGATGAAGTCTGCACCTTCTATCGCTTCATCGAGATTTTCTGTCTTCACTATCCTAATGGGAGAGTTCAACTCTTCCACGTACTTTTTTGCCAGAATGTAAGAAGCGTTGAGTCTTCCTTCATGAACATCCATCAAATAGATATGTGTGCCCTCTTTAGAGAGTTCTTCTGTCTGGGCGATGTCTCCAACAAGTTGAAGTGCGAATCTTACACTCCCCGCTCCGATGATGGAGATCTTCATATCCATACCCCCTCTGTGTTAAATTCGTTTCTGAGATGAATTAATTCTAGAAGAAATTCTATCAGTTCTCGGATGTGTTTCCAGAGTTCTCATCAGGTTCGATCACAGGAGAAGATCCCCGCCACAGAAAAAAAGAGACTCGAAACACCCCCTCTTTCATCATCTCCACTGAGAATGGCTCCCAGGAAAGGAACGAGGATTTTCAGGTAGAGGAAGTAGAGTTTCTCGATGAGTTCATCGATACTGGGGGGAAGGAGTTCAAGAATCACGAGTCTTCCAAAGAGTCTGGTCCTGTGATTTCCAGATCTGGAGCTTTTCTCCTCAAAAGTCTGACAGCATCTCTGGTTCCTGTAGTAAAATCAAGGACTATCTTTCTGACCTCCTCTCCGGGCTAAAGCCCAGGAAGTTCCTGAGGAGCTTGGTCATACGACCCTTATCCTCAGAGGCCGGGTCAGACGGCCACTAGCCCCTATGCCTTTCTGACACTCAGGGTTACTTTTCCAGTGTTCATCCCCAAAAGCCTTTCTGGCAATGTTGATTGCGGCATTTATATCTGCATTTAC